>NZ_WIWL01000212.1:0-26528 GCF_009600105.1 Pseudomonas sp. FSL R10-0056 | reverse complement strand
CCTGCGCTCACGGCGTCAGGCCCTCAAAGTGCTCGGCCTGGGCATCCTCGGCGCAGGCGCGGGCGGTCTGGTACTGCAACAGCAGCCCTGGCGGAGCGTGGGTGCCGACTATGCGACCGGCGTGGGAGAGCGGCATTCGTTCAATCTGCTCGATGGCACGCGTTTGCAGCTCAATACCGACAGTGCTGCTGATGTGCTGTTCACTGCGCAACAGCGCCTGATTGTGTTGCGCGAAGGCGAGATTTTTATCCGTACGGGTCAGGATCCGGGATCTGCGAGCGGGCGCAGGCCATTCTGGGTGCATACCCGTGAAGCGCGCCTGCAGGCTATTGGCACCGCATTCGATGTACGCCAGGAGTCAGGGCGTACTCGCTTGATGGTCGAGGAGGGCGTAGTGGCGATTCACTTGCCCGATACCCGGCCAGTGCTGGTACAGGCGGGCAGCGAGTACCTGATCGATCCACGTTCTGCGCAGTTGCAGCCTGCGCCCGTGTTTAGTGCCAATGGCTGGGTCAGCGGTGTGCTGGTGGCCAGGCAGATGCGCTTGCAGGATCTCGTGCAAGAACTGGCGCGCTATCGCCACGGCTGGTTGCAGTGTGATCCGGCGGTGGCTGAATTGCGGGTTTCCGGAGTGTTTCAACTCCAGCGCATTGACCATGCGCTGGAGGGTTTGAGCCAGTCGCTGGCGGTGCGTATTGAGCGCCGGACACGGTTCTGGACACGGATTGTGGCGGCTTAGTAGTGTGGGAGCGAGCCTGCTCGCGAAGGCCATTCGCGAGCAGGCTCGCTCCCACAGCGCACATTTCTTTGCGGGTTTTCGGCTGGCCTTCGACAGATAGGCATAAGACTTATCCATTGCAGGAGCCCCGCGCCAATGTCCCGTGTTTTTCGCAACCCTTCATTGCCTCCCCGCAACCGCCTGGCCATGGCCTTGCATATCGTTTTGCTGGGCACCGTGGCGCAGCCGCTATCGCTGGTCAGTGCTGCGCCCTTGAGTGTTCAGCGCAGTTTCGACGTGCCCGCTAGCACGCTTGAAGATTCACTGAACCGCTTCGCCCAGCAGGCCAATATCTCCCTGCCTTATGACCCGGCGCTGGTGCAAGACAAGCAGGCGTCAGCCCTCAAGGGCCGCTTTGATGTGCCCCAGGGCTTGCAGCAACTGCTCAAGGGCAGCGGTTTGACGGCCACCGAAGGCGCCAGCGGAGTCTGGACCCTGTACCCACTGACTTCCGCCAATGTGGACGGCCAGTTGCAATTGCAAGCCACCAGCGTCACGGGTCTGGCGTTGGGCAGCACCACTGAGGGCAGTCACTCCTACACCACGGGTGAAACCAGTACGGCGACCAAGTTGCCGCTTTCGCTACGTGAAACGCCGCAATCGGTGACGGTCATTACCCGTCAACAAATGACTGACCAAGGTTTGGGCAGTATCGCTCAGGTATTGGCGCAAACCCCCGGCATCACCGTGGTGCATGACGACAGCGAGCGCTACAACTTTTACTCTCGCGGTTTCACCCTCGATAACTTTCAGTACGACGGTGTGCCGATCTCGGATTTCACCACCAATACCAATGGCCTGGGCATGCGTGACATGGCCATTTACGATCGCGTAGAGGTGGTGCGCGGTGCCACCGGCTTGATGAGCGGTGTGGGTAGCCCGTCGGGGGCCGTGAACCTGGTGCGCAAGCGCCCGACCAAGGCGTTACAGGGCTATGTATCAGGCAGCGGCGGCTCATGGGACCGCTATCGCAGCGAGCTGGATTTGTCCGGGCCGCTGACGGAAAACGGTGCACTGCGCGGACGTGTCGTCGCCGCCCACGAAGATGGCCGTTCCTTTATCGATCGCTATTCCTCGACCAAGGACGTGTTCTATGGCATCGGCGAAGCGGATTTGACCGACGACACCACTCTGTACGCCGGTATCGACTATCAGCGGATCAATTCCAACGGTTCGAGCTTTGGCCAATTGCCGCTGTATTACAGCGATGGCAGCCGCACCCATTTCAAGCGCTCGATGAATCCCGCCGCCAAGTGGGCTTATGCCGACAGTGAAAGCACCAAGTATTTCGCCGGTGTTGAACAGCGTTTTGCCAACGACTGGCTGCTCAAGGTCGAGGCCAGCCACTGGAAGGGCAACACCGAGCAGTTGCAGGGCAACCTGGTGGGCTGGGGGCCTTTTCCGGACAAGGCCACCGGCCAGGCGCAGTTCATGAGCGGGAGCAAAACCTTCGAAATCAATACCGATACACTGGACGCCTATGCGACCGGGCCGTTTGAGCTGTTGGGGCGTACCCATGATCTGGTGGTGGGGATGAACGTCAGTGACCGGCGCACGGACTACCTGGCAATGAATGCCGATGACCTGACCGTCAACTACGAAAACTGGAACAATGACGCGCCGCGTCCTACTGATCTGAGCCAGGGGTTGAAGCAAAAGTACAAAACCAAAGAGTCGGCAGCCTACGCAGCATTGCGCCTCAAACCTGTGGACGACCTGTCGATCATCCTGGGAACCAGGGTAGTGGACTACGATCGCAAAGGCACAATGACCTATAACGCGGCGCAAACTGTGCCAACCACGGATAACAGCAAAAAAACCGGGAAGATGATTCCTTATGCCGGGATCGTCTACGACTTGAACGAAAACCACTCGGTCTATGCCAGCTACACGGATATCTTCACGCCGCAAAGCTACTTCGACCGTGACGACAAGGTTCTGCCGCCGATGACTGGCCAAAGCTATGAAGCGGGTCTGAAGTCCGAGTATTTCGGCGGGGCGCTGAACACCAGTTTTGCCCTGTTCATGATCAAACAGGACAACTACGCCGAATACGATGGTGTGCGGGATGATGGCCAGGATGCCTACAAGGCAATCAGCGGTACCAAGACCAAGGGCTTCGAGGCTGAAATATCCGGCGAAATCATGACCGGCTGGCAATTGCTGGCGGGTTACACCTACGCCCAGCCACGGGACAAGGACGGCAAGCGAATCAACAGCAACCACCCTGAGCAATTGTTCAAACTGGCCACCAGCTATCAACTGACCGGCGACCTCAAACACCTTAACGTGGGCGGCAACCTGACCTGGCAGGGCTCGACCTACAGCGAGCTGGATTCAACGATCAAGACCGAAGCCAAGGAAGGCAGCTTTGCCGTGGTCGGCCTGATGGCCCGCTATGACATCACCAAGAACCTCAGTGCGTCGGCCAATTTAAACAACGTTTTCGATCGTGAATACCTCAGCGGTTATGGTTTGTACTCGACTTATTACTACGGTGACCCGCGCAACCTGATGCTGGGCATGAAGTATCGTTTCTGACGAGGTTTTCATCTCGCGTGTGCCCTGGGTCGACTATGGTTAAAAACCACGAAATCGGAGGCCGGCAATGAGCGATTCCACCATCCACCATGCAGCAGCAGATGGTTACAAGCAGGCCGCCGACACCTATGTGCGCGGGCGCCCGGATTACCCGGCGGGTGTGACCGCATGGTTGTCCGAAACCCTTGGCCTGGGACCCGGGCAAACCGTGCTTGAAGTTGGAGCCGGTACCGGCAAGTTCACTACGCGCCTGTTACAGACGGGCGCGCGGGTGATTGTGGTCGAGCCGGTGCAGGCCATGCTCGACAAACTCTCCGGCAGCTATCCGCAAGTCGAAACCCATCAAGGCACTGCCCAGGCCATTCCTCTGGCCGATGCCAGTGTCGATGTGGTGGTGTGCGCGCAGGCTTTTCACTGGTTCGCCACCTCTGCAGCGCTGACCGAGATTCATCGCGTGCTCAAGCCTGGCGGGCAACTGGGGCTGATCTGGAACCTGCGCGATGCCAGTGTGCCGTGGGTGGCGCAACTGGATGCGCTGGTCAATCAGTGGGAAGGTGATGCGCCGCGCTTCTATACCGGCGCATGGCGTCAGGCATTTCCTCATCCGGGTTTTGGCCCTTTGCGCGAGCAGAAACTGAGCCATTCCCACGACGGACCGGTAGAAGACGTAATCTTCAATCGGGTGCGTTCGACCAGCTTTATCTCGGCTCTGATACCGGCCGAGCGTGATCGGCTGGAACAGCAACTGGCGGCTTTTGTCGCCTCGCATAACGCGTTGAATCACGGTGGCACCGTCAGCGTGCCGTATGTCACGTCGGCATTTGTCACCCGCAAGGACGCTTGACCTGCATCAATGCTGACGTGTCGCACAGGCATAGCCTGAGCTCAACTCATGTTCCAGGAGGTAGCCATAGATGAGCATCATCGTGACCGGAGCTGCCGGGTTTATCGGCAGCAATCTGGTGAAGGCCCTGAACCGACGCGGCGAGCGCGACATCATCGCCGTCGACGACCTGACTGACGGCGACAAGTGCCGCAATCTAGCTGACTGCGATATCGCTGATTACTTCGACAAGCGTGAATTCGTACAGCGCTTTACGACCCATCAACTGGGCGAAGTGCGTGCCGTGCTGCATCAGGGAGCCTGTTCCAGTACGGTAGAAAGTGATGGCCGGTTGATGATGGACAACAACTACCGTTACAGCTGCGACCTGCTGCAAGCCTGTCAGGAACAGTCGGTACCTTTGCTGTATGCCTCTTCGGCGGCGGTCTACGGCGCGAAACGGGAGTTTCGTGAAGCCCGCGAGTACGAGCAGCCTCTGAATGTCTATGCCTACTCCAAATTCCTCTTCGACCAGCGGGTACGCCAGTTGCTGCCCAGGACGCGCAGCCAGATTGTGGGCTTGCGCTACTTCAATGTGTACGGCCCCCGCGAACAGCATAAAGGGCGCATGGCTTCGATGGTCTGGCACTGTTTTAACCAGTATCGCGATCATGGCCATGTCGAGTTGTTTGGCGAGTACGGCGGCTACCCGGCGGGTGGGCATGAGCGCGATTTTGTCTCTGTGGAGGATGTGGTCAAGGTCAATCTGCATTGGCTGGACCATCCGCAAACCAGTGGTGTTTTCAACCTGGGCACTGGGTGCGCGCGGTCATTCAATGACCTGGCACTGGCGACCATCAACAGTGTGCGCGCTGCCGAGGACAGACTGCCCCTGACCCTTGAGACGGCCTTGCTGGACGGAGTGTTGCGGTATTGCGAGTTCCCTGACGGGCTCAAGCACAAGTATCAGGTGTACACCTGCGCAGATCTCGGGCAGTTGCGCGAAGCGGGGTATCGCGAGCCAATGCTGGGGCTGGAGGAGGGCGTGCAGGGCTATTGTGCAGGGCTTCTTGCATCTTAGGTCGTGGGAGCGAGCCTGCTCGCGAAGGGCATTTCGCTAGCAGGCTTGCTCTCACAAGATGAAGTTATTTACCTGACAGCAGTGCTTCCAGCTTTTCCTGGTCACGGGCGAATTGGCGGATGCCTTCGGCCAGTTTTTCGGTGGCCATGGCATCTTCGTTGGAGGCCCAGCGGAATTGTGCTTCGTTCAGGCTCAGGCGTGGTTCGCCTTTATTGCCCGGAGCCAGTTTGCGTTCCAGTTTGCCGTCGTCCAATGCCAGTTTTTCCAACAGGTCGGGGCTGATGGTCAGGCGGTCGCAGCCGGCCAGCTGTTCGATCTGGTTAAGGTTGCGAAAGCTCGCGCCCATCACCACGGTGTTGTAGCCGTTGGCCTTGTAGTAGTTGTAGATGCGGGTCACTGACTGCACGCCCGGATCATCGGAGCCGGTGTAGTCAATGCCGGTGGACTTCTTGTACCAGTCGTAAATCCGACCCACGAACGGCGAGATCAGGAATACCCCGGCATCGGCACAGGCAGCGGCCTGGGCAAACGAGAACAGCAGGGTCAGGTTGGTTTGAATGCCGTCCTTTTCCAGTTTCTCGGCAGCGCGGATGCCTTCCCAGGTCGAGGCCAGCTTGATCAGCACGCGGTCGCGACCTACACCGGCCTTGTCGTAAAGCTCGATCAACTGGTGGGCTTTTTGCAGCAGGGCAGGCTCGTCGAACGACAGGCGGGCGTCGACTTCAGTGGAAATGCGCCCCGGAATCACGTTCAAGATACCGCTACCCACAGACACCGCGAAGTGGTCGCAGGCCTGACCTACATCACCTTTGGCGTGGCTGATGGCGTTTTGCAGCAGTTCTGCGTAGCCGGGCATCGCGGCGGCCTTGAGCAGCAGCGACGGGTTGGTGGTTGCATCCACGGGTTTGAGGCGGGTAATCGCGTCGAGGTCGCCGGTGTCTGCGACCACGGTGGTGAACTGCTTGAGTTGTTCCAGCTTGGAAGTCATGAGCGTCTCTGTCGGAAAGGTATTAATGGCAGTACAGATTGAGTGCGTCTTCGATCATTAGTTCGTTGAACGGTAAGTGGCAGAATGCCGTTGAATACGCCCGCAGTGCAACTAATGGTGCAGATTTAATCTGTCGCAGTGCCATTACCCTGCTTTCACAGGTCGAGCGTGCCCCATCCCGGCTTGCGCAGCTCTGGTTCGGCGGTCTGCACGGCGTTGACGGTTTTGCCGGTGGCCAGCTCGACCCGGCGTGCTACTTCCGGGTCGTCGGCAAAGGGAATCAGGCTGGCGTCGTCGAGGTCGCTTTCGGTCTTGTGTTTCAGGCACCAGCCTACGGCAAAGTAAAGGCTGATAACCGCGGCGCTGTTGAGGGCGATGTCGAGCATGGGCAAGGTTCCTTGCTGGAGGGGTACCGCAGGCCCTGGGGCCTGCGGTGCAGCGTGGTCAGGCGATGTGTGCGGTCAGTTCGGCCTGCTTGAGGTTGCCAGCACGCACCGTGCGCCATACGTTCCAGGTCATCAGCAGCATGCCGCAGAGGAAAAACAGTCCGCCCACCAGGCGAACCACGAAGCCCGGGTGGCTGGCCTGCAACGATTCCACAAACGAATAAGTCAGCGTGCCGTCATCGTTGATAGCTCGCCACATCAGACCCTGGGTGATGCCATTGACCCACATCGAGGCGATGTAGAGCACCGTGCCGATGGTGGCCAGCCAGAAGTGCAGGTTGATCAGGCTGGTGCTGTACATCTGCTCGCGGCCGAAGATTTTCGGGATCATGTGGTACAGCGCGCCAAAGGTGATCATTGCCACCCAGCCCAGGGCACCAGCGTGGACATGACCGATGGTCCAGTCGGTGTAATGGGAGAGGGCGTTGACGGTCTTGATCGCCATCATCGGGCCTTCAAAGGTCGACATGCCGTAGAACGCCAGGGACAGCACCAGAAAACGCAGGATCGGGTCGGTGCGCAATTTATGCCAGGCGCCTGAAAGGGTCATCATGCCGTTGATCATGCCGCCCCAACTGGGTGCCAGCAGGATGATCGACATGGCCATGCCCAGAGACTGCGCCCAGTCGGGCAAGGCGGTGTAGTGCAAGTGGTGCGGACCGGCCCAGATATAGAGGGTGATCAGTGCCCAGAAATGCACAATCGGCAGGCGATAGGAGTAGATCGGCTTGCCGACTTGTTTGGGCACGAAGTAGTACATCATCCCCAGAAAACCGGTGGTCAGGAAGAAACCTACGGCGTTATGCCCGTACCACCACTGCACCATGGCATCGGTAGCGCCGGAGTACACCGGATATGATTTAAACCAGTCCACCGGAATGGCCAGGTGGTTGACCACATGGAGCATGGCGATCACCAGGATAAAAGCGCCGAAAAACCAGTTGCCGACGTAGATGTGCTTGCTTTTGCGGCGTACCACCGTGGTGAAAAACACGATGGCGTAGGCCACCCATACCACCGTGAGCCAGACTGCGCCGGTGAATTCGATTTCCGCGTATTCCTTGGTTGTGGTGTAGCCCAGGGGCAGGGTGACCAGCATGATCACGATCACCGACTGCCAGCCCCAAAAAGTGAAGGCTGCGAGCTTGTCCGAATACAACCGCACCCCGCAGGTGCGTTGTACGGCGTAATAGCTGGCGGCAAATTGCGCGCTGCCGGCAAAGCCGAAAATCACCAGGCTGGTATGCAGCGGGCGCAAGCGGCCGAAGGTGGTCCAGGGCAGGTCGAGGTTCATCTGCGGCCAGGCCAGTTGTGAGGCGATCCACACGCCCATGGCCATGCCGACAACGCCCCATACCACGGTCATGATGGCGAATTGGCGGACGACCTTGTAGTTATAGGCCTGCCCGTTCAGTGCTGTGCTCATGCTCAAGTCTTCCACGGTTCAAAGTCCTGCCAGGCCTCGTGGTCTGGCGCAGGGGGAACTTTAGGAATCAGGGCAAAAACAAAACAGATTCAGAAAACGAGAATTAATGCAGATCACAATTTTGCGCTGGATCAGGCGAATATTTACCCATCTGATCTGGTTTTAGAGTGTTTCTTTACAATCAAATAGAACTGAGCTGTAAAAAGTATGCCGATGTGTATTGAGCATTCGATCACAATCGCCGTCGGATCAATTCGGGTTCTGCGGCGATTGTTTAATGCTTGGCTATACCTATAGGGCGCGTTCCTACGGCTGCGCCCCCTACAGGAGCTACAGAATGAAGCTTGGTCTAATGATCGGTACGTTGTGCATTGCATCAATCGGGATGGTCGGTTGTGCGAGCAAGGTCCAGCAACCTGACGAATATTCCGGATTCTTGAAGGATTACAGCCGCCTCAAAGAGGCCAAGTCGCCCTCTGGTGCTGAGGTGATGCGTTGGGTGGATCCCAAACTGAAGCCAGGACAGTACACCAGCGTGTATATCGAGCCGACCCAGTTATATCCGGCGCCAAAACCGACAGAAAAGATCCCGCAAAGTACCCTCAATGGTATTACCCAGTATTACGACCAGGCGCTTAAGCGCGAGCTGAGCAAATCATTGCCACTGGCAAGTGCCCCGGGGCCGGGCGTGATTGTGGTGCGTGCAGCCATCACTGCGGTGAGCAGCGAGACCGAAAGCCTGGCTCCGTATGAGTACATTCCGGTAGCGCTGGTGGCGGCTGCGGTGAGCACAGCGTCGGGGATCCGCGACCAGGAAACCCAGTTGGCTACCGAGGCGGTGTTTATCGATGGGCAAAGCCAGGATGTGGTGGCCCAGGTGGTGCGCAAAGGCACCGGCAAGCCCCTGGCCAATGCCAGCCAGGCGATGAAGGCCGATGACGTGAAAAACGTGATCGATACCTGGGCTTCGGACTTGCATCAGTCGTACTTGAAGCTTAATAAATAAGCGAAACGTGGGCGAATGCGTACCAACCCTCTCCCTCCGGGAGAGGGGATTGCTTACCTATTTTCCAAAGGTGACGTTGATCCCGGCAAACAGGGTGAACTGGGGCAGGTCGTCGCCCTTGCGTTCCACGGTCCATTGCGGCTCAACGAAGGCATTGAGGATGTTGCTGCCGGCTTTCCAGGCCTTGCCCACGCCCAGCCCGATCGGGATGTAATGGGTGTTGTTTTTCAGGTCGTAAGTCCAGGTGCCGGTGGAGCGCAGGTACCAGCCCTTGGGCAGGTTGTGGATGATAAAGGGCTGAAAGGTGGCGCTCTCGACATGCTGGCGGTCGCTGTCCCCGGCAAACGAGCTTTGATACTGCACCAGTGCGCCCAGCAGGCCCCGTGGCGAAGCATCGATGGCAATGGCCGCCAGGCCGGCTTGCCACTTGCCGGTGCCCAGTTCGTCATGCTCGGCAGTGGGTGCAGTTATCTGCGGGCCAATGCCCAATTGCACGCCTTCGGTTTTGAGCAGGAAAATATCGAACAGGTTGAGGTCGCCGATCCCGCTGCTGTAGCCACCGTGCGGGTCTGGACGGGTGCTGACCGGAAGCGTCACGCGCAACAGTTGCGGTACACCGATAACGTCGTTGGGTGCCACGGGCAGGGCGCCGCGCAGCAGGGCGTCATTGGTGTGGATATTGCTGTCGTACACCTGCGGCGTGTAGTAGTCCTGCAGATTGACCCCCGGGGCCAGATTCAGCGGGTTGTTGCTCTTGTTGGCGGTCTCGGCGTTATCTGCCAATGCATCGGCAGCCGGGTACAGGGCCAGGGTGAGCAACAGACTTGAGGCAAGGCGAGTGATGGGCATGCGAGCCTGTTCCTTGGGCGCTAGCCATGTACGCTAGCAGTTGGCAGGGAACTGGCGCTTATGTCGGGGCTATTTCCGTCTTTTTTGCGCACCCGGGCACAAAAATACAGCTAATAACTGCGGTGCATGGCGCCTTGTAGGAATCGTCTTTTAGTGCCGCAGAGCATAAGATTTTTTGTTCGATCCATAGGTCAGCCCGGCTGATTCATGTTTAACTTCGGCCTCTTCAACAACCTGTCAAAAAGGACATCGTTCATGGCTCAAGTGACGCTTAAAGGCAACCCTGTTCAAGTCAACGGCGAATTGCCTGCAGTAGGTTCCAAGGCACCAGCGTTTTCGCTGGTTGCGGGTGATTTGTCCGATGCAACACTGGCGAGCTTTGCCGGCAAGCGCAAAGTGCTGAACATCTTCCCAAGCGTTGATACGCCAACCTGCGCTACTTCGGTACGCAAATTCAACGCCGAAGCCAACGCTTTGCCGAACACCGTTGTGCTGAACATCTCGGCTGACCTGCCATTCGCCCAGGCCCGCTTTTGCGGCGCTGAAGGCCTGGAAAACGTGCAAAACCTGTCGACCCTGCGCGGCCGCGAGTTTATCGAGAACTACGGCGTGGCAATCGCTGATGGCCCGTTGGCCGGCCTGACTGCCCGTGCGGTGGTGGTGCTGGACGAAAACGACAACGTGCTGCACAGCGAGCTGGTTAAAGAAATCGCTGAAGAGCCAAACTACGAAGCAGCCCTGGCTGTTTTGAAGTAAGTCGTACTGCAAGACCTGAAGCGGCCTGGCACCTAAAGTGCCAGGCCGTTTTTTTTGTACGGCCTGTTGATCGGTGGGAGCGAGCCTGCTCGCGAAATCTTCAAGCACCACCGTCGACTGCCTTCGCGAGCAGGCTCGCTCCCACACAGATTCCACAGATTTCGTCGATCTTCATCTCAATGCCATCTCTATAACGTAAATAGCGGGTAAAGAGCCTTTTCATAACGGCCCGCACTGCTTATCGTTCCACCTCCTGAAAATTATCGCTCGCGCTAATGGTTGATCACTCCATGCAATCCTCTGTTTCCCACAAATCCCGTTTCTGGCTGTTTGGCCTGCTGGTCTTGCTGATAGTCCTTGGCCTGTGCTGGTGGCTATGGCCGTCTGCCGCAAAAAAGGCTGCGACCGATCAGCCCGCCGGGCACACCGGTCGCTCGGGCATGATGCGCCCGGGCTTTGGTGGCTCGACCCAGCCCGTGCCGGTGCGGGTGTCGGAAGTAACGCAGGGCGATTTCCCGATTTACTACAAGGCGCTGGGCACAGTGACCGCATTGAACACCATCAATGTGCGCAGCCGTGTAGCAGGGGAACTGGTCAAGGTCTATTTCAAGGAAGGGCAGATGGTCAAGGCAGGCGAACTGCTGGCTGAGATCGACCCGCGCAGTTATCAAAATGCCCTGCTGCAAGCCGAAGGCACGTTGCTGCAGAACCAGGCCCAGCTGAAAAATGCCCAGGTCGATGTGCAGCGCTACCGCGGGCTGTACGCCGAGGACAGTATCGCCAAACAGACCCTGGACACCGCCGAAGCGCTGGTCAGCCAATATCAGGGCACGGTGAAGACCAATCAGGCGGCGGTCAACGATGCCAGGCTGAACCTGGATTTCACCAAGATCCGCGCACCGATCAGCGGCCGTGTGGGCCTGCGTCAGCTGGACGTCGGTAATCTGGTAGCAGCCAACGACGCCACGGCCTTGGTGGTGATCACCCAGACCGAGCCGATTGTGGTCAGTTTCACCTTGCCCGAGACCAACCTGGCGCTGGTGCTTGAGCGTTATCGCAGCGGCGCGAAAATGCCGGTGCAGGCCTGGAACCGTGGCGATACCAAAGAGCTGGCAGTCGGTGTGTTGAGCAGCATCGACAATCAGATTGATATCACCACCGGTACCCTGAAGTTCAAGGCATTGTTCGAGAACCGCGATCAGGCGCTGTTCCCTAACCAGTTTGTCAATGTACGCCTGTTGGCCGACACCCTTAAAAACGTGGTGCTGGCTCCCACTGCAGCGATTCAGTACGGCACCAACGGCTCGTTCGTGTATGCCATGGACGGTGACAACAAGGTCAAGATTCGCAGTATTAAAGTGGGTGCCACCGATGGCGACGTGACCGTGGTCGAAGAGGGCCTGGCGGCGGGTGATCGTGTAGTGCTTGAGGGCACCGACCGTCTGCGTGATGGTGGCGCGGTGGAAGTGGTCAACGACAGTGCCGAAGTACCGGAAACGGCTGCCGGGCAACTGCTCGATGGCGGTGCCGATACCGATGCCACCCCGGCCGCGCACAACACCAAGTCCAAGGCCCGCGAATGAACCTGTCGCGCCTGTTTATCCTGCGCCCGGTTGCAACCACGCTGTGCATGCTGGCCATCGTGTTGTCCGGGATCATCGCCTATCGCTTGCTGCCGGTATCGGCCTTGCCCCAGGTGGATTACCCGACCATCCGCGTGATGACCCTGTACCCCGGGGCCAGCCCGGATGTGATGACCAGTGCAGTGACGGCACCACTTGAGCGTCAGTTCGGGCAAATGCCGGGGCTTACGCAGATGGCCTCCACCAGTTCCGGTGGTGCTTCGGTACTGACCCTGCGTTTCAATCTCGACATCAATATGGATGTCGCCGAGCAACAGGTGCAGGCTGCGATCAACGCCGCCAGCAACCTGCTGCCCAAGGATTTGCCGGCACCACCGGTGTACAACAAGGTCAACCCGGCGGATACCCCGGTACTGACCCTGGCCATCAGCTCCAAAACCATGCTGTTGCCCAAGCTCAATGACCTGGTCGATACGCGCATGGCGCAAAAAATTGCCCAGATCAGCGGCGTGGGCATGGTCAGCATCGCTGGCGGGCAACGCCAGGCGGTGCGGATCAAGGTCAACCCTGAAGCGCTGGCTGCCAATGGCCTGAACCTGGCCGATGTGCGCACCCTGATCGGTGCGTCCAACGTCAACCAGCCCAAGGGTAACTTCGACGGCCCTACCCGGGTGTCGATGCTGGACGCCAATGACCAGCTGAAAACCCCGCAAGAATACGCCGAACTGATTCTTGCCTATAACAACGGCGCACCGCTGCGACTCAAGGACGTGGCCGAAATTGTCGACGGCGCCGAGAACGAGCGCCTCGCAGCCTGGGCCAACGAAAACCAGGCGGTGCTGCTCAATATCCAGCGCCAGCCCGGTGCCAACGTGATTGAGGTGGTGGACCGGATCAAGGCACTGCTGCCAAGCATTACCGACAACCTGCCCGCCGGCATCGATGTCACGGTGCTGACCGACCGTACACAAACCATTCGCGCCTCGGTGCGCGATGTGCAGCATGAATTGCTGATCGCCATCGCCCTGGTGGTGATGGTGACCTTCCTGTTTCTGCGCAGGGCCAGCGCCACCCTCATTCCGTCGATTGCCGTACCGCTGTCCCTGGTCGGCACCTTTGGCGTGATGTACCTGGCCGGGTTTTCCATCAACAACCTGACGCTGATGGCCCTGACCATCGCCACCGGCTTTGTGGTCGATGATGCCATCGTCATGCTGGAGAACATCTCGCGCTATATCGAGGAAGGTGACAGCCCGATGCAGGCGGCGCTCAAGGGCGCCAAACAGATCGGCTTCACCCTGATCTCGCTGACCCTGTCGCTGATCGCGGTGTTGATCCCGTTGCTGTTTATGGCCGATGTAGTGGGGCGCCTGTTCCGCGAATTTGCCATCACCCTGGCGGTGGCGATCCTGATCTCACTGGTGGTCTCGCTGACCCTGACCCCGATGATGTGCGCGCGCCTGCTCAAGGCCGAACCCAAGCCTGAAGAGCAGGGGCGTTTCTACCGTGCCAGCGGCGCGTTTATCGACTGGATGATCGCCGAGTACGGGCGTATGTTGCAGTGGGTGCTCAAGCACCAGCCGCTGACCCTGCTGGTGGCCATCGGTACACTGGCCTTGACCGTGTTCCTGTATGTGGTGGTGCCCAAGGGCTTTTTCCCGGTGCAGGACACCGGGGTGATCCAGGGCATTTCCGAGGCGCCGCAATCGATTTCGTTCAGTGCCATGAGTCAGCGTCAGCAGGAGCTGGGCAAGATCATTCTGCAAGACCCGGATGTCGAGAGCCTGTCCTCCTATATTGGCGTGGACGGGGATAACCCGACCCTCAACAGCGGTCGCATGCTGATCAACCTCAAGCCCCACAGCGAGCGCAGCGACAGTGCCATCGAGGTGATTGCGCGGCTGCAGCCGCAACTGGACAAGCTGTCGGGCATCCGCCTGTTTATGCAGCCGGTGCAGGACCTGACCATCGAAGACCGCGTCAGCCGTACCCAGTACCAGTTCAGCCTGTCATCCCCGGATGCTGACATGCTCAGCACCTGGACGCAGAAACTGGTCACCGCGTTGTCCAATCAGCCTGAACTGGTCGATGTGGCCAGTGACCTGCAGGACAAGGGTCTGCAGGTATACCTGGTGATCGACCGCGATGCGGCATCACGCCTGGGCGTGTCGGTGGCCAATATTACCGATGCCCTGTATGACGCTTTCGGTCAGCGGCAGATTTCGACCATTTACACCCAGGCCAGTCAGTACCGCGTGGTCTTGCAGGCCAAGGACGGCGAGAAAATAGGCCCGCAGGCGCTGGATCAGATCCACGTCAAGACCACCGATGGTGGCCAGGTGCGGCTGTCGAGCCTGGCCCGGGTCGAGGAGCGTCAGGCACAACTGGCCATTTCCCATATCGGCCAGTTCCCTTCGGTAATGGTCTCGTTCAACCTTGCGCCTGGCGTGGCATTGGGCCAGGCCGTGGAACTGATCGATCAGGTGCAGAAGGACATCGGCATGCCGGTGGGGGTCAAGACCGAATTCCAGGGTGCCGCGCAGGCGTTCCAGGCTTCGTTGTCGAGCACTTTGCTGCTGATTCTGGCGGCGGTGGTGACCATGTATATCGTGCTGGGGGTGCTCTATGAGAGCTACATCCACCCGATCACCATTCTCTCCACCCTGCCATCGGCAGCAGTGGGTGCCTTGCTGGCGCTGATCCTCAGCGGCAATGACCTGGGCATGATTGCGATTATCGGCATTATCCTGCTGATCGGCATCGTCAAGAAAAACGCAATCATGATGATCGACTTCGCCCTCGACGCCGAGCGTAATCAGGGCATGGCACCGGAGCAGGCGATCTATCAGGCGGCACTGTTGCGCTTCCGGCCGATCCTGATGACCACCCTGGCAGCATTGTTTGGTGCCGTACCGCTGATGCTGGCCACCGGTTCCGGGGCAGAATTGCGCCAGCCCCTGGGTCTGGTGATGGTCGGTGGTTTGCTGGTGAGCCAGGTCTTGACTCTGTTTACTACCCCCGTGATCTATCTGTACTTCGATCGCTTGGGGCGTCGCTGGCGTGGTGATGCGGCCCAGGCTGAGCAGGCGTCGGTATGAACCTGTCCGGCCCGTTTATCAAACGCCCGGTAGCCACCATGCTGCTGAGCCTGGCAATCATGTTGCTGGGCGGGGTGAGCTTTGGTTTGCTGCCGGTGTCGCCGTTGCCGCAAATGGATTTCCCGGTGATCGTGGTGTCGGCCAGTTTGCCCGGGGCCAGCCCCGAGGTGATGGCATCTACCGTGGCCACGCCGCTTGAGCGGGCCTTCGGTGCGATTGCCGGGGTCAATACCATGAGCAGCAATTCAAGCCAGGGCTCGACCCGGGTGATTTTGCAGTTCGATCAGGACCGCGACATCAACGGCGCGGCGCGGGAGGTGCAGGCGGCGATCAACGCCTCGCGCAACCTGCTGCCCAGCGGCATGGAAAGCATGCCCACCTACAAGAAGATCAACCCCTCGCAAGCACCGATCATGGTGTTATCGCTGACCTCCGAGGTGTTGTCCAAGGGCCAGCTCTATGACCTGGCCTCGACCATTCTTTCGCAAAGCCTGTCCCAGGTGCCGGGTGTAGGTGAAGTGCAGATTGGCGGCAGCTCGCTGCCCGCCGTGCGCATCGAGCTGGAACCGCAACTGCTCAACCAGTACGGCGTCTCGCTGGATGACGTGCGCAACACCATTGCCAATGCCAACGTGCGCCGGCCCAAGGGCGCAGTGTCCGATGGCGAGCGCAACTGGCAGATCCAGGCCAACGACCAGCTGGAAAAGGCCAAGGACTACGAACCGCTGATCATCCGTTACCAGGATGGCGCGGCGCTGCGCCTGAGCCATGTGGCCAAGGTCAAGGACAGTGTTGAAGACCGTTACAACAGCGGTTTTTTCAATAACGATGCGGCGGTGCTGCTGGTGGTCAACCGCCAGGCCGGGGCCAATATCATCGAGACCGTGAACGCGATCAAGGCCCAGTTGCCGGCCTTGCAGGCGGTGCTGCCGGCAAGCGTGCAGCTGAACCTGGCCATGGACCGTTCACCGGTGATCAAGGCTACGCTGCACGAGGCCGAAATGACCCTGCTGATCGCCGTGGCGCTGGTGATTCTGGTGGTGTTCCTGTTCCTCGGCAATTTCCGCGCTTCGCTGATTCCGACGCTGGCGGTGCCGGTGTCGTTGGTGGGCACTTTTGCCATCATGTACCTCTACGGCTTCTCGCTGAACAACCTGTCGCTGATGGCGCTGATTTTGGCCACCGGGCTGGTGGTGGACGACGCTATCGTGGTGCTGGAGAACATCTCGCGGCATATCGACGCCGGTGTGGCGCCCATGAAAGCGGCCATGCTGGGGGCCAAGGAAGTCGGTTTTACCCTGCTCTCGATGAACGTGTCACTGGTGGCAGTGTTCCTCTCGATCCTGTTTATGGGCGGGATTGTCGAGAGCTTGTTCCGCGAGTTTTCCATCACCCTGGCCGCTTCGATCGTGGTGTCGCTGGTGGTGTCCCTGACCCTCACGCCCATGCTTTGCGCACGCTGGCTAAAACCCCATGTGCCGGGCACGGAAAACGCCATGCAGCGCTGGAGCATCCGCCTTAACCAGCGCATGGTCAGCGGCTATGCACGCAGCCTGGACTGGGTGCTGCGGCACAAGCGCCTGACATTGCTCAGCCTGCTGGTGACCATTGGGGTCAACGTGGCGCTGTATGTGGTGGTGCCGAAAACCTTTATGCCGCAACAGGACACCGGGCAACTGATCGGTTTTGTGCGTGGCGACGACGGCCTGTCGTTCAGCGTGATGCAGCCGAAAATGGAAATCTTCCGCAAGGCTGTGCTGGCAGACCCGGCAGTAGAAAGCGTTGCCGGTTTTATTGGCGGCAATGGCGGCACCAACAACGCCTTTATGATCGTGCGTCTCAAGCCGATCTCGGAGCGCAAGGTGTCGGCGCAAAAGGTCATCGAACGGCTGCGCGAGAGCATGCCCAAAGTGCCCGGCGGCCGCCTGATGCTGATGGCTGACCAGGACCTGCAGTTTGGCGGTGGGCGTGACCAGACCAGTTCGCAGTACTCCTACATCCTGCAAAGCGGCGATCTGGGCGAGTTGCGCACCTGGTATCCAAAAGTGGTGGCCGCGTTCAAGGCATTGCCTGAGCTGACCGCTATCGATGCCCGTGAAGGCCGCGGTGCCCAGCAGGTGACCCTGGTGGTTGATCGCGACCAGGCCAAGCGCCTGGGGGTGGATATGGACATGGTCACTGCCGTGCTCAATAACGCCTACAGCCAGCGGCAGATTTCCACTATCTACGACAGCCTGAACCAGTATCAGGTGGTGATGGAGGTCAACCCCAAGTACGCCCAGGACCCCGAAACCCTGAATCAGGTGCAGGTGATAACCGCCGATGGCCAGCGTATTCCGCTGTCGGCCATTGCCCACTATGAGAACAGCCTGCAGAACGACCGGGTATCCCACGAGGGCCAGTTCGCCTCGGAGAGCATTGCGTTCGACCTGGCCCCCGGTGTCACCCTGGAGCAGGGTACGGCAGCCATTGAACGGGCGGTGGCCAAGCTCGGTCTGCCGGAAGAAGTGATCGTGAAAATGGCCGGTACGGGCGATGCTTTTGCCGCCACGCAAAAAAGCCAGCCGTTCATGATTCTTGGCGCCTTGGTAGCGGTGTACCTGGTGCTGGGGATTCTCTATGAGAGTTACATCCACCCGCTGACCATTCTGTCGACCTTGCCGTCTGCCGGTGTTGGTGCGTTGTTGAGCATTTACCTCACGGGCGGGGAGTTCAGCCTGATTTCACTGCTGGGGCTGTTCCTGTTGATTGGTGTGGTAAAGAAAAACGCGATTTTGATGATCGATCTTGCCCTGCAACTGGAACGTCATTCGGGCCTCGACCCGCAAGCGTCGATCCGCAGTGCCTGCCTGCAACGTTTAAGGCCGATCCTGATGACCACCCTGGCGGCCATTCTCGGTGCCTTGCCACTGATGCTGAGCAGCGCCGAAGGCGCGGAAATGCGCCAGCCCCTGGGCCTGACCATTATCGGCGGGCTGATCTTCAGCCAGATTCTGACCCTTTACACCACGCCTGTGGTTTACCTCTATCTCGACCGCCTGCGCCATCGCTTCAACAAATGGCGCGGCGTGCGCACTGATGCTGCTCTGGAAACTCCGCTATGACCTCTCGTTCGTTTTTCCTTGCCCCGGCGTTGTCCGTTGCGCTGCTTAGCGGCTGTGCCATCGGCCCGGACTACCAGCGCCCGCAAACGGCGGCGCCCCTTGAGTACAAGCAGGCAGCCGGCTGGACCCAGGCCAATCCGAGCGACTCACTGGCCCGAGGTGCCTGGTGGGAGCTGTATGGCGACCCGCAGCTCAATGCGCTGGTCGACAAACTCAACAGTGCCAACCAGAGCGTTGCGCAGTCTGAAGCCCAGTTCCGTCAGGCCCAGGCCTTGGTGCGCAGTGCGCGCGGGGCGTTCCTGCCCAGCGCCGACCTTAGCGTGGGCAAGACCCGTTCCAGCCAGGGCACCGGCAGCTCAAACTCCAGCCTGACCAGCTCCAGCAGCGGCATACGGGACACCTTGAATGCCCAGGTCGGGGTGAGCTGGGAGGCCGACGTTTGGGGCAAGTTGCGCCGTGGTCTGGAAGCCAACGAGGCGAGTGCCGAGGCCAGCCTGGCCGACCTCGCGGCGATGCGCCTGAGCCAGCAGTCGGAGCTGGTGCAGAACTACCTGCAATTGCGGGTGATCGATGAGCAGAAGCGTTTGCTCGAAGCCACGGTCGAGGCCTATCAACGTTCACTGAAAATGAGCGAAAACCAGTACCGTGCGGGAATTTCCGGCAAGGATGCGGTGGCTCAGGCGCAAACCCAGTTGCGCAATACCCAGGCCAGCCTGATCGACCTGATCTGGCAGCGGGCGCAATTTGAAAACGCAATAGCGGTGCTCACCGGTCAAGCACCAGCAGGGTTCAACCTGGCGGAAATTAAAAACGTACCCAAGTTGCCGCAGATCCCGGTCAGCCTGCCGTCGCAACTGCTGGAGCGGCGTCCTGACATCGCTTCGGCGGAGCGCTCGGTGATTGCTGCCAACGCCAACATTGGCGTAGCCAAGGCGGCTTACTACCCCGATTTCAGTTTGAGCCTGTCGGGTGGCTACAGCAGCAGTCAGTATCAGGACTGGATCAGCGTGCCCAACCGCTTCTGGTCGGTGGGGCCGAAAATCTCCCTGCCGTTGTTCGATGGTGGCCAGCGCTCGGCAGAAGTCGATCGCAATGAAGCCGTGTATGACCAGACGGTGGCCAAGTATCGCCAGACCGTGCTCGACGGTCTGCGGGAAGTGGAAAACTACATGGTGCAGTTGAAGGTCCTGGGCGATGAGTCGGTGGTACAGGAGCAGGCACTGGAGTCGGCCCGCGAGTCGTTGCGCCTGACCAGTAACCAGTACAAGGCGGGCTTGATTGCTTACCTGGACGTGGTTTCGGTGCAAACAACAGCCCTGAGCACCGAGCGCAGCGTACTTAACTTGCTGCAGAGCCGTCTGATTGCCAGTGTGCAACTGATTGCGGCGCTGGGTGGCGGCTGGGATGGCAATACCGAGTTGAGCGACTGACGCAGACCCCTCACCCCAGCTTGATCCGCTTTTGCTCTTGGTTCCCTCTCCCTCTGGGAGAGGGCCAGGGTGAGGGGCTTTTGATCCGGCTCAATACGGCCAGCTCGCCGAATTACGCTATATCCCCCGATCTGCCAGCCGCTCACGAATAAAACGTAAACCTGTCCTTGCCGTCATGCTTGGAGCCGTACAGCGCCTTGTCGGCCTTGGCCAGCGCCTGGTTGAGGGTGTCTTCCTCTTCGACCCGGGCCAGGCCGATACTGATGGTCACTGGGTGTGCGTCGGGATCTTCACGCACCCGGCGACACAGGCTCTGCGCCAGTACTTCGACGTCTTCGCGGCGCACGCCGGGCAGGTACACGGCAAACTCCTCACCACCCAGCCGTGCGTACGCAAAATCAGCCATCACTGCCTTGATGCTGGCGGCCGTACGCTTGAGCACCTCATCGCCAATATCATGGCCGTACTGGTCGTTGACCTTCTTGAAATTGTCGATATCGATCATCGCCAGATAGTGGTCGTGCTCCCTGGGGCGGGTCAGCAGTACATGCCCGGCCTGAAGCATGAAAGAGCGCCGGTTGGGGATCTCGGTCAGGGCATCGATGTAGGCCTGGGCCACCAGTAACTTGGACATGGTGTAATTGTGCAGCTTGATCCGGCGCAGCTTGAAAAAACTGTAGGTGGTCAGGCTGCACAAAAAGGTGAAGTAGCAGAGGATCAGCAAGCCGCGCAGATCCATGACCGAGACATCGGCCATCAGGAAAGGGTTGAGGGTGACACAGCTGATGGCGGCAACGGCGAGAAACGCCCAGCGGCTGAGCGGCAGCACCGACGCGCTATAAAGAATGCTTGAGGTGGCGAGTGCCAGCCAGATCGGCTGGGTCTCGGCTGGCAGGCCGAAAATGATCAGGCGCAAACCGAGTGTGATGATGGCTACGAAAACCGTATTGAGTACATCGAAGTGCCGGTAATTGCCGACAAAGCCCAGAATAATGGTCAACCCCACCATGACGCTGATAAACAGCAGGGACAGGCCGGTAAACCCCTGGCCGCCCTTGGTGCTGACAATCAGGTTGAACAGTAACCAGATAGCAATGCTGGTGATATAGGTCAGGCTGCAAAAATTGCGCAGCTTTTCGAAATCATGTTGGGCAAATTCAGCTTGCAAGGCG
This sequence comes from Pseudomonas sp. FSL R10-0056, assembly GCF_009600105.1. Lineage (NCBI taxonomy): Bacteria > Pseudomonadati > Pseudomonadota > Gammaproteobacteria > Pseudomonadales > Pseudomonadaceae > Pseudomonas > Pseudomonas sp. FSL R10-0056. The sequence continues at coordinate 5,447 of NZ_WIWL01000212.1, read as the reverse complement.
GGCGGGGCGGCCTGTTTCGAGATCTCATTTTCAATGGTTTTGAGCATTGCGAGCCTTGATCACTGTCGGATGGCGGAATCCGGGTGATCAGGCACTCAAGCATGTCTGCCGCCCAGGTTACCTCGTTAACCCTAGCAGGAGTTGGGCGCTTATCGATACAGGGCAAGCAGGGCAGGCAGCGCCCCAGGCTCAACCGTTCTGGCTGAACACTTCACCGATACTGCGCCGGCGCGCATGCAGCTCGCTGGCTCGAATCAACTCTTCGAGATCTTCGGGGGTAACGTCGATAAATGCGTCCATTTGCTGCAACGCATGGTGCAAATCTTCAGCACTGATGCCCGGGTTGATCGGTGCCTGATCGGTGCTGGCCGCAGGGCTCGGCTCGGACGGTTTTTTCGGGTAACGCACGCGGGTCAGGTTGTTATAGGCCAGCGCCGCGAGCAGCATGCACACTGCGCCGAGCATCACCGGTGCAAGCATGCCCCAGCCAAGACTGGCACTGTCCGGGTCGGCCAGTACCACCAGCAGCGCCAGTGCACCTGCAGGCGGGTGCAGGCAGCGCAGCAGGCACATGCTGATCATTGCCAGACCTACGGCCAGGCACGCGCTGTCGAGGCTGCGGCCAAGAAAATGCACCACCCCCAGCGACACGACCGTGGCGCACAGATAGCCGCCGACAATCGACCAGGGTTGCGCCAGTGCACCCGAGGACACGGCAAACAGCAAAATGGCCGAAGCGCCCAACGGGCCGATCAGGTGCATGGCCACGGGCAGGCCATAGAACAGGCTGCAGAACCACACACTGAATAGTGTGCCAAGGGACACGCCAATGGCGGCACGGCTCCATTCGGTGGGGCGGGTGTTCGTAGCCGCAGGCAATAGGCGGCTGATCCAGCGGGTTTGCATGGTCAGGTAAATCCGGTTTTGTGAAGCAGGAAGGTAAAAAAAGGGCCTGGCGGGTTAACCGGCAAGCCCTTGAAAATGTTCCTTCATCTGGGGGAGGAACGCGAGCAGTCTGCCCAGCCGTTAACCAATACGCAAATGCATAATAATGATGGTTAAGTGCATTTAAATTGATGTTTGGTGGGGTGGAGCATTACCTGGGCATGGCTGCCCGGTTTCCCGGGCGAGCCAGCCATGAAAAGTTGGCCCAATACGCGCTCATGCACCCCATTGCTTACTAAACGTCGCTCGATCTGGTTGCACACGGCAGGGCTGTATTGGCCAGTGGTTCTTTTATTACGAGCAGGGCATTTCGCGGTTTTATCGGCGTGCCCGGTTCGGGTGCGCGGGTCTCGCCCTTAACAATATAGAGATGACCCACCAGCTGTGGGTCATCGCATCTGGTAGGGGATTTTCAGCCTGCGCATTGAATTTCTTGCTATAAACGCACTCCATTAGCCCCGCTGAGCACGTTTTTCGTCACTTTCCAGGTTTTGCTGGACAAATAGGTGTGTTTTCAGTTGCTGAGTCGATAACTCGGCCTTAGACTGCCGCCCCTCGTAAATTGAGTGCCGGGTGGCGCTTGAAATAGATGGCACCTAACTGGTTGGGATGAAGATCGGTCAGAACGCTCCCTAATTCGCCTTAATGCACGTATTTTTTATAGAGAAATCAATGACAAAGGATAAGTTGCTGGCCATGCCGGCGGATGACTACATGAATGCCGAGCAACATGCTTTTTTCAGCGAGTTGCTGCAAAACATGAAGGTCGAAACCCACGAGCGTATCGAGCAGAACCGCATCGCGATCGAGAGCCTGGACACTCCGGCTGACCCGGCCGACGCTGCTTCGGTTGAAGAAGAGCGCACCTGGCTGGTGAACGCCATCGACCGTGATCAGCGCATGCTGCCCCAGCTCGAACAGGCGCTGGAACGTATCAAGGATGACAGCTTCGGCTGGTGTGATGACAGTGGCGATGCAATTGGCCTCAAGCGCCTGCTGATCAGCCCTACCACCAAGTACTGCATCGAAGCTCAAGAGCGTCACGAGCAAATCGACAAGCATCAGCGTCAAGCCTGAAGGCTTGACCTTGCCGGAGCCGTGTCCTGCGGTTCCGGTAGCTTGGGCTGCGCAGCCGTCCGCGCTGTCGCCCTGGCCTCTGTTGTAATTCCCCGTAAAAATTTAAACCTGACGTTGAGCTGAGTGTTTTGGTCATGCCCCTTTATATTTGGCACGGCGTTTCCACGCGAAGCTGAAAAGAACGAGGGCCAGTGTCATGAGTCACTCAAGCAATACGGGGTATGTATTGCGTGTCGGTATTTTTTTTGATGGCACGGCCAATAACCAGTTCAATATCCTCTCGGGCCGCGAGCGCCAGGCCCGGGGCCTCAAGGTCGAACCCGGCAGCAGTTATGCCGGTGAACCCACCAATATCGCCCGCCTGCACCGGCACTACCCTGTACAAACGACGTTCAAGGATGCACAGGCGCTGACTTCGCTCTACGTCGGCGGTATTGGCACAACCACAGGGGCAGTTGATACCTCCTTCCCGGGCCTGACCTATGGCCGTGGGCGCACCGGGGTGCTGGGCAAGGCCGATGAGGCCCTGGAGCAACTGAGCCAATGTCTGGCGCAATTTCTACGGCTGGCTCCCGCCAATGCCCTGAGCCGTCTGCAACTTGACCTTTTTGGCTTCAGCCGCGGCGCTGCCGCAGCCCGCCACTTTGCCAACCTGGTGCATGCCACGGCCTTCACGCAGCAGTTTGCGCTGGCTTCTGACTTCAAGTGCAGCATCGAGTTTATCGGGCTCTTCGATACTGTTGCAGCCATGGGCGGGCTGGAGGACCTGGGTGATGTAGGCGATGACATCAACCCGGGGCTCAATCTGTATCTGGGGCCAGACTGCGCGCAACAGGTGGTGCAACTGTGCGCGCGGGATGAATGCCGACGCAATTTTTCCCTGACCCGCATTGCCCCGCAATGGCCGCTGGATATATCCCTGCCCGGAGTCCATGCCGATCTTGGCGGCGGTTATCCGGTCGAGATGCAAGAGCAGGTGCAGTTGACGCGCTGGCAGAGCAATCTGGTCAGCCCGTCCACACCCATCAGGCTGACCAGTGCCTGGAAGCTGGCCCAGGCGCAGTTGCTGGACTGGCAAGCCAGGGATTTGATTGATCCGCTCGCTGAGCAGGACTTCGTGCAAGTGCGCACCGAAGAGCAGAAGGCTGGCAGCCGCCAGGACCCGATGAAGCGCGTCCAGGCCGCCGTCTTTATGCAGCGCCGGGTGCTGGGTCATCTTTGCCGTGTGTATCTGCGCATCATGCATTCGCTGGCATGCAAACAGGGTGTGCCCTTTGCCGCCTTGAACAGTGCCCAGGATGCCTTGCCTGATGAATTGTTGCCCATCGCTGCAAGGCTCGAAGCGCAGGTACTGAAAAGTACAATCAAGCTCACCCCTGCCCAGGAGCGCTTGTTGCGTCAGCGCTACGTTCATCAATCGGCCAATTTCAATGCCAATGTGGGCCAGGGGCTAGGGGTACTCGACAAGGCGTTTTTCAATATTGCTCAGGAGGGCGGGCGCAATGTTTTCGAGCAAAAACCGCCGGTTTGAGCCCGCATGCAGGGGATATTGTTACCGCTGATGCAATGCAGCTATGCAGGGCATAGCTTTTTCCAGCGACCTTAACTCTTTAAGATGGCCGATATCGTTAGGTGACTAACTAAATAGTTGGAGTATCCACCATGTCCAATCGGGTAGATGTTGCCGTGATGATCGGCTCGGGTGTCCCCAAGGGGTTGCGGGCCACGGGGCAGAAGGCCTGCTGGGTTGTGCTGGTCAACGGCGAGCAACGCGGGACGGCGTTCTCCAGCCGCATGGAAGCTGAAGAGTGTCGCGCTGCCTGGCTGGCGCAGCTGAGCGCTAGCGCGTGCGCAATGCAGGCTCGGGCTCAGCGTGCTTGACGGGTTACGTCAAGATGCGTTCAGGGCGCCTGCGTCCACTGCGAGCTTCAATTCCTGCGCCGAACCCCTGGCGGCAATTTCAGCCTGCTCGGCGGTCTTGAACCAGCGGTCTTTCTCGACCTGATGGTAAGTCACGGTTTTCAACGGTGGCTTGGCGCGCATCACGATCACGGCCTGAAACTCACCATCGACTTCTTTGGACTCGCCGCGGATAAAAAATTCGCCAATATCAAATTCCGTCACGTGTCGCTTTCCCTTCGAGGTAATGAAGCCGGACAACCCGGCGGCATGGGCCAGGCTGATTTTTCGGCCAGTATGGCAGTTGTTGACAGCCAGCGGCGCAGTTAACGACGAAAGCCCTGTAGAACCGGGCCTCAATCAAGAAAAATTTACGGATTCCCTGACTGAGAAGTGGATGTGTATACCCAACTTCGGGCATGAGCCGGTAGAATGGTGGTCCTGTCGTATTTTTAGTCTTGATGTCACATGCCACTCCTTGCCCCATCAGCCAGGAGATTTTGCTGTACCCGGTTTTTTAATAAGTGGGCTGAGGCCTTTTTTCTGCTGCCTGTTATTTGTTCTGGTAGCGCCACTTCACGTTTTCGAGGGTTTTTCGTTGGCAGTCAGCAATCTGGAAATGCATGCGTTGTTTGTTCTGGGTGATTTGCGGGCACGTTTGGTCAAACTGTTCCAGTCCCGCTTTGTGTACGTTACCGAGCAGAACGCTGAAGGTATTTACATCGCTGAAATCGATACTGAATCAGCGCTGGTGGTAGATGACAAGCCGGGTCTGGGGCTCAAGGTCGGTGATCATTTTCGCGCAGCAGTCTTGCCCAGCCGCGAAGGTGGCAAGTTCGAAATCAAATTTCGCGATATCAAAATGACGATCTACGGCATCGGTGACTACGCCTATGTCAGCTCGCCTCTGGGCGAAGGTATCGTGTTCAAGGAAGGTCAGACCGTGATGCTGATCTTCGCAGCCCAGGAGCAGCTCAAGGAAGGCCTGAGCAAGACCCTCAAGGCAGTGACCGCCAAAGCGGCCAAATGGCCCAAGGGCGAGCTGGCGTTCAAGGCCAGCAAAGAGTGACCGAAACCTGAGCAAAACACCTGTAGCAGTTGACGAGTAGAACGAGGCTACGTCCGGCGGCGAAGCCGTCGTAAACCCGGTGAGCCGGGTTTGACTGGCAGACCGCAGTGCCTGTTTTGGGGCTGCTGCGCAGCCCAACGCAGCCTCGTTCCTACGCCAGCGGCTACAGAATCACTGCAACTGTGGGAGCGAGCCTGCAACAGAGTCTCTCCAGAGACTGCCAGCTCACGTTTTTCGGGATTTTTCGTACAGGTTTTTCAATTGCTGCGTGACGGTTGAGGCCTGCTTGATCTTGTTTGTTTAACTGATACGTTGAGTACATATCCGGCATTTGTGTCTAACTGAGACTATGGTTTCGACCTTACGTCGAGTCCCTTTTGGAAGGACCTGTACGGACCGGACACATGGTTGACGGGTGTGCGGGGACATGGTGGACACTTTTCGGCGAGCCAACTTC
>NZ_WIWL01000211.1:0-27434 GCF_009600105.1 Pseudomonas sp. FSL R10-0056 | reverse complement strand
GGTTGAGGATGGCCTTGCACGCCCGGGTCAGCGCCGAGTCAGCGCCGAACGCGGCCACCGCTTCGCTCTCACGGGTCAGCAGGGTGGGCACGTTGGACTCCGCCAGCCCCAGCCCGGGGGTAAAGGTGTCGACAATGCCGATGATCGAAGACGACGGCAGCGCAATGATCCGCGCGCCGCTTTCGACCAGCGACACCGTAATGCCGTGAAAGAAGTCGGTAGAACTCATGGTTATCTCCATAGAAACGAAAAAACCGCCAATCGGCGGTTGCGGTACAGCGATGAGACCTGTGCTTACATCGGGGTGACGCGATAGCCCACGGCGATCCAGCGAACGCCAAAGGCCTGGTTGTATTCAAGGTATTCCGTGAAGCCGAGAACAAACCCCACCGTGGTCAATGAGCTTTCAACCAACGCACACGTCACCGTGGAGGCGGACGCATTGCCGCCCGGGTGCTGGGTAATCACCGGCAGCACAATGAAAGGCGCGGTATCGAACCAGTAAGGGAAATTAAACTGAACATTCCACCGACCGCCCGGCATGTCACCCAAGTACGAGTTGCCCCACTGCACAAAAAGCCCCGTGTCTTTATCCCACCAAAAGCCAGACGGGTTGTGATACAGGCTCGACGGCACCCCAGCACCCAAGGCAGCCCGCGCTGTATCCGGGGTATTGCCGCCGGTACCGCCCCGCAGCACCGGCAAAATGCCGCTGATCAGCTTGCCGGTATCCAGACCCGCCAATGCCAATTGGATATTCAGGTCACCACTGCCATCGAACCAACCCAAGCCGGTGGCCGCCCCGACGAAGCTTAATGCGCGTCCGGTTTGCAGCTTGCTCGCGGATCCCGCATTGGCGGTAGTCGGTCGGCTCAGGGTGCCCGTTGCGATCTTGCTGGCATCCAGTGCCGGAATATCCGCCGCTTCAAGCGCCAAACCCTTGACCACCAGCCCCTTGGCGGTGACTTTGACCTTTCCGTAAGTCCCCGCTGTCACCCCTGAATTGGCCAGGGCCATGTCGATAGTCGCATTGTTCGATCCATCGAATAGCGCCTCGCCGGTGGCATCGCCCATGAGCGCGATCTTGCGCGACGTCTTTAGTCGGGAGGCGTAGCCGGCCGTACCCTTGCGGATTTCATCACGCACGACCTCCAGGGTAGGCATAACCAGCGTCGGGTCATTGATCAGGGTTATGTCGGCTGTACTGCTGACCAGCAGTTGCATCCGAATACCTTGAGTGCGTCCGGTACCCTGAGCTTGCGTCGGCTTGAAGGTCGCCGGGTAATTGGCGACCGCCATCAGCCTGCCAGCCGAGTCATACAACCCCACTTCACGCACCCACCAGCCACCCACGTTCGACGGCAAAACCAGCTCCGCGACAATGACCGGCCGATCGACACGAGCCGTCAGCCGATTTAAGGGCAAGCGCAGGTTTTCGTGAATCAGCGCCGTTTGCAATTGCGACGGAATGGGCGTTACGCCATTGCCATCGCCAACGGCCATATGGGTCCAGTTCAACGGTGTCCCGGTGGCGGCGGCATTGGCCAATTGGGCCGTGCCTAGATCAGTCAGTATCGCGGAATAAAAAATATCTTCATCTGCCATATATTCGCCCGATAAGAAAACAGATATACACGCCGAAATTAGCGCCATACCGACTAATAAATTCAGACTTCACGAAAACCTTAAAATAGCTTCCGAAATCACCAGAAGAAAAGCCCGAAAAGTAGCGGGCTCATTTCTGACAATCAATCGCCAACTAACTGGAGCACCAATTAATTACCTCACCAATTTTACGCGAAAACAATTCAGCCATTTTTATATGCCCTTCATCGTTAGGATGAAGACCATCAGTTAAGTATCGACCGGGAGCCGACGCAACTTCAAAATCACGGATGATTCCACTTTCAGCAGTGGCATCAATAAGAATGAAGTTATAACGAGCCGCCATTTTCTTAATAGCGGTATACAGCGGCTCCAGCACTTCGGGTGCGGGGGAGGCCCGCTGAATTGGCGTCGCAGCAAAGTACACGGCCTTAGGCCAATTTAACGAAATAGACCAAAATGCCCAGCGAATAGCCTCATAGAACTTCGTGCGATCCAGATCATCCAAGGTGGCCTTGCCCATTGCCACACTGTAGTCTCCCAGATCATCAATACCATCGTTTGTACCACACGCAACAACAATAACATCCGCAACAGTTGAGAACTCCAAAGCCTTGGTAACTTGATAGCTGAGCTTTTGCCAATCCTCCACCCACGCCCTGTCGCGATAAGCTGCACCGCTCTTGGCGTAGTTCACCAGAGAACCCATTGGCAACAAGTCCTTGGCAATCTTCGGCCAAGGCCGCCGGCCCAAGTCTGTAAACACCCCGCCGGCGCTCCATGTACCCATAGTCGTGATGCTGTCCCCAAACAGCATAAAACTCTTAGCACTACTGGCATTACCGAGGGGAGGCGGCGCTACAAAGTAAACCGAGTCAATACCATTAAAGCCTTCGACATAGCCAGCATATGCCGTCGCCATTCGACCACGTTCGATCTGTACAGCATCATTTTCGTCCGGGCTGGTATTGACTCGCTTGGTAGATATCAAAAACCAAAAACTTTCGTTTGGCACTTCAATGACACCGGAGTTAAGACCCGCACGCAAGTAGTGACCTGCCGATATCACAGTGGTTTTGTCTTCTGCATAAAAGGCGTAATACCGACCATCATTTGGGTTATTTTGGAGACCCGATACGGTAATACTGCGCAAACCCGCTACATAGACATATGGAGATAGTGAGCTAGTAGCAGAGGCTGTAATTGCCCCCGTGCCGGATACCTGCTTACCGGGAACAACCTTATTTTTATCGAAAATATTCTTGCCGGCCGGTGCAGAGACATACCGCAGGACGTCATCTTTCGTCGGGTGCCGATAAGTAACGCCGCTGTCGATTGGCATCAATTGCATCACCATGTCGACAACTTCAATGTAGTCACCGGCCGCGAAGGTTTGCCTATCTGACCCAAAAATTCGAGGACCGATAATGGCCTGTCTGGCATTGGCGCTGCTGGCAACGACACTAAAACTTATTTCTGAAATCGCACCATTGGTATTCGGCAGCACCTTCGCGCTAACTGAACCACCTGCCGTAGAATCGTAGGAGCCGTCAGCCCTGAAGATAATCAGCGCACAGGTAGCCGCTTTGTTACTGCGATAAAGCATGCGAAAGTTAATCGTATCCCCCGCGTGGAAGTCTGCCGGTGTCGCAGCACTCAGGGCAATGCTCGCCATTTTATCGGCCAGGACGTTGGCGTCATACAGCGCCTTAGTCGTCACCTCTGGCCACGCCAATATCAGCTCGATGCGCAACGCCTTTCGAACACCGATAGCCGCCCAAGTGGCGTTGCTCACCAAGCCGACCGTGGCCTTGGCCGGGGTGTAAGCCACGCCGGTAAACTTCCCGCCCTCATACCCGGTAGCGTACAGGGTGTTGGTGTAGTAAATAAATTTACTCTTAACAGCCAGGCTAGACGCCAGTTCTGCGGTTTGTTCAAGCAAGTTGTCTTTAGTCGGGTGCTTGTAGTTGACTCCCATGTCGATGGGTGAATTCTGCATGACCATATCGACCACTTCGATGTAGTCACCGGCCGTAAAAGTTTGCCCATCCATCCCAAAAATTCGAGGGCCGATAATGGCCTGACTGGCATTGGCACTGCTGGCAACGGCACTGAAGCTTATTTCTGAAATCGCGCCATTGGTATTCGGCAGCACCTTCGCGCCAATTGAACCACCGGCAATCGAATCATAAGAGCCGTCAGCCCTGAAGATAATCAGCGCACAGGCGGCCGCCTTGTTACTGCGGTACAACATGCGAAAGTTAACCGTATCCCCCGCATGGAAGTCTGCCGGTGTCGCAGCACTCAGGGCAATACTCGCCATTTTATCGGCCAGGACGTTAGCGTCATACAGTGCCTTAGTCGTCACCTCTGGCCACGCCGATATCAGCTCGATGCGCAACGCCTTTCGCACACCGATAGCCGCCCAAGTGGCGTTGCTGACCAAACCGACCGTGGCTTTGGCCGGTGTGGCTGCCACGCCGGTAAACTTCCCGCCCTCATATCCGGTAGCGTACAGGGCGTTGGTGTAGTAAATAAACTTGCTCTTAGCGGCCAAACTGGATGCAAGCGCCGCTGTTTGTTCAAGCAAGTTGTCTTTAGTCGGGTGTTTGTAGTTGAACCCTTTGTTGATGGGGGATTTCTGCATGACCATATCGACCACTTCGATGTAGTCACCGATCGAGAAAACTTGCGCATCGCCCCCAAAAATACGAGGACTGATAATCGCCTGATTCACTGTCGCGCTATTGGCAACGACGCTGAAGCTTATTTCGGAAATAGCCCCATTGGTGTTAGCCAGCGCAATTCGTCCAGGCTCCCCGCCGGCGATCGAATCATAAGAACCGTCAGCTTTAATAATGACCAGCGCACAGGCGGCCGCTGTATTACTGCGATACAACATACGGAAATTAATCGTATCCCCGGCGTGGAAATTTGCAGGTGTGGCAGGGCTCAGGGCAATGCTCGCCATTTGATCCACCAAGACGTTGGCGTCGTACAACGCCTTAGTCATAAACTCCGGCCACGCCGCGATCAGCTCGATACGCAGAGCCTTTTGAACCCCAACCGCCGCCCAGATGGCGTTGCTGACTACGCTGACCGCAGCCTTGCTAGGGGTAACCACAGCGCCGGTAAATTTTCCACCCTCATACCCGCTCCCATACAGGGCATTTTCGTAGTAAGTAAAGCGGCTCTTTGATGCCAAGACGGAAACCACCTCAGACGATGGATAACGCTTTTTCTCAACCGCCACACCACCTTCGTTTTTGTACAGAATCAAGTATTCCGAACTTCCAGCGGCCGGGATGTTGAAATACTGCCCCGGCACTGTGCTTGCCAAACCAAGTACAGTGCTGTCGTAGATCTTACCCGCTGCGTTCACGTAATCGGCGGCAAGTCGGGCTTGGGCGGCACTCTCTTCCGCCAAAGCCGCCGTATCCGTCAGGCCATCAATCAATGCACTGACCGACGTCTCTGTTTTTAGCTCATCAATCAACTCAGCGACCGCCACGCCGATTACGGTTTCACCGTCAGACTTAATATCAGCGGAGACTTGCTTAAGATTCTTTATGGGGCCCGATGCGGTTTGAATATTGCCCGCATCTATCGGATCATTAGAAAAGCGCTGAACAATGTCCATGCTTTGTTCTGCAGCTTCCACAATTAAACCAAGCCGCTCCGCCTGATAGTCCATATATATTTTCCTGAAGATCAAATGCTAAAAAGTTTGGACATAAAGACGTTGCCGATACGGTTGTAATCTTTCGCGGCACGTTCCAAGCGATTTAAGTCCTCATCACTGAACTGCAATTCAGCGGAGGAAATAACCACTTCGTCGCCGGTAAAAATCGCACCACCCAAGAACAACGCGCCTGTCGGGCTGTAGGTAATGTTCAACCCCACCAGGTGCCGACTGATCGGCTTGGTGTCGGCAATCATCCGCTCAAGGTCAGCCAGCCCCTGCTCGCTCAGACCGCTCTCAAACAGCGCCAAGCTCAAGCTGAAAGTGCCGGGCTCGCCCATCGGCTCCAACTGGTGCCATTCGGTGATGTCGATAAGGTCGGCAAACGGTTCAATCACACGCCGGAGCGCGCCCAAGGTGCCCTTGCGTTTGTGGATCTCGAAAGAGTCCTTAATTACCTTGCGCTTGATCGATTCCGACCACTCCGGGTCCCATCGATCAACACTGCGCTGAATGGCCAGCCAGGGCAGCAACGCAACCGGGCAGGTGTCCGGTGAGATCATGCGGCGCAGGACGTTTGGCAGGCTCGCCTTTTCCATCGACACCAGGGCCAGCGCTTGCTCCAGCGTCGTGCGGTTCGGCGGCAACAGGCTGGCATCACTCATCAGTGCCACCGAACACCACGCTAAAGCCCGTGCAATTGGCGGCCTCATGGTCCAGCACCACCACATCCTCAACCGGGTGGATCAGTTCCACGCGCTGCACCCGCGATACATGCAAGGCAGCATGAATCGCCGAACGACGAATATCCCGTCCTAGGCGGCGCTGGGTGTTGATGTAGCGATTCAGGGAGGATCGCGCCTCAGTCAGGCTTAGCTCAATCTCCGGGCCCGGGTAGAGGTATAAAACAGCCTCGATCCGATAGTCGATCAGACTGGCAGACTGAACGATCAGGCGGTCGCCGACCGGCCGTACATCTTCATCGCTGAGGGCCACCCGCACCACTTCAAGCAAATCCTCAGACGCCACGCCATCGCCAATGCGGCTAAGAATACTGACCTCAACCGTGGCGGGGCTTGGACTGGCGGCCCGGGCATCCGCCACGCGGCCATCCGCCGACATGGCATGAAACACGTAAGCATCCCGAGGGCCCGCAATCGACATGCCCTCAAACGCCAACAGCGTGCGCTCCACCAGGGAATCGTCCGATTCGTACTGCGCCTCGATCGGCGGCACAGCACCGGGATCAGCAGCGATCACAAGTAGCCGTTTGACGTTGTAGTTGGCCGCCAGATGATCCAGGTCGCTGCCACGGGCAAAGGCCAGCAACAACGCCTTGGCCGCATCGTTGATCCGCGCACGCCCCATCATCTTGTCGTAGGCGACCTTCTCCAGCAGCTTGACCACCGGATCGGACTCCAGGTCCGCCGTCCAATTGTCCCCTATCAAGGCGCGAAAATCGGTCAGTGCTTCTTGATACAGCGCCTCTAAATCAAGCGACTCCAGCACAAGCGGGGCCGGTAAACGGGACAGGTCAAGTGTACTCATGCGGTCACTTCCAATAGCAGGCTGTCGCCCTTGTAGATCCCCGACAGGCGAAATGCGATGCGCCCATCAAGGACTGACAGGGCTTGCACCTGCGTCAGTTCCAGGCGCGGCTCCCAGCGCTTCAGGGCGCGGGCTGCTTCGGCCTGCACAGCGCTTTTCCAGCCCTCACTAACGGGCAGGTCGACAAAGCGCCGGATTGTGCTGCCGTATTCCGGGCGCATCAGCCGAGAACCCAGCGGCGTGGTCAAGATGTCTGCAATGGACTGCCTCAGGTGCTCAACGCCCGAGATAGGCAGCCCGGTATGGCGGTCCATTCCGATCATGTGCTTACTCCGACAACCGCTCTAAATCAGGGTGGCCATCCAGATACGCCCGCGCCTGGGCGTCGATCACCTTGACCGCGACGTGACCTTTGCTGACCTGCAACAAGCGGCCGCCCGGCATCACCAGGCTGCGAGAGGTAAAGGCCTTGTCGCGATAAACGACCACCGCTGCCAGCTCTTCGGCGGTGTAGTCGTCCGCCGTCTTGATCGGCAGCGCTAAAGCGTCGGCAGTCATCGGTACCGCCACGGCATGCACGGTGATCGGTACGGCCACGGCGTCCACCGCGACTGCACCCGGCGCGCTGTCGGCCGAGGTTGGTTTGCTCGCCATACATTTCTCCAGGTAGAAAAAAGCCCGCACGCGGCGGGCGGGTTGAGGGTTGTGTTTAGTGCTTGTGGTTGGGCGTGTTGCCGCTGGTATCGATGATTGCACCGCCGCCGTTGATATCGCCCGTGACGCGTAGTCCGCCGTTGATCAGCACTTCGCCGTAGATCGTCACGTCGCCCTCGAGCGCGATCGCCCCGGACGTGACAACGACAGCGTTATCCGTAACGGCGGCCGAAGAACTGCCGACTTTGATATCCACCGCGCCCGTCGGCAGCACCATGCTGTAACGGTGGGCCTGCCAGTCGTAAGTCAGCGACCCGCCATCGTCGAACAGCCAGCGTTCGACATGATCGCGGGTGTCCGGGGCGGGCCCGGCATCGCCAAACAAGCCCGGCACAAAGGTGCCTTGTGACACGTCACCGCTCGGGCTAAGCAATGCACCCTGCTCGCCCATGCTGGGCACCCGCCAGTGTCGCGCCTTGCCCGCCGCCTGACTGTGCCAGCGCACCCAGGCGCTGACCCATTCACCGTCAGATACCCGACACACCGGCGGCCTGGCCGAAAGGTCCAGGGCGACCACATAGCAGCCCTTGACCACCCCGGCGATCATGCGGTCGTGTTCGGCAAGGGCGTGGCTCATGGGTCCACCTCACCGTTCACACTGATCACCAGCGAGCCCGGCTGTTCGTCGGGCCACGGCCATTGCACTTCACCCAGGTAAATCGTCTGCGTCCATTCCACCAGCCACACGGTGTAGCCATCCAGCTCCGGGCGGGTCCAGTCCTGGATTGAGCGTTTGAATTCGGCCGGTTCTACTGCCAGGCCCCACGTCTGCGCCCGTAACAGCACAGCCAGTTGGGTGGCCAGATGAATGGCCTGCTGGTAGTGCTGATCGCGGATCACGTCAACAATCACCCGCGCTTCAAAGGTGACGTTCAGCGTGCTTTCGCCGGTGCCTATATCGGTACCCGGCTCGATCTCGGCGATATCGAGAAACACCGCCGGTAGCGGGATATGCTGCTCGATGTCAGGCCAGAAGCTGACCAGTTGAACGCCTGCCAACGATTGTTGCAGGTGCTGTTCGATCGTTTGGTACAACAGGTCGAGGCTAAACGGCTGTTCAGACACGGCGCGTCCCCTTCAGGTATTTCTGCAGTTCAAAGCTCATTTCTTGCCTGAGGACATGCAACAACTGCGCATCGGCCTTGCGGCTCCAGGCTTCAAAATGCGGCCGTACTGAATCCAGTGAAATCTTGGCCTTGGCCAGCGGGAAGCGGTCGCTGTTTTCCCCCACAAAACCGGAGCTGGCCCCGGTCTGCGATGTGACTTCGCTGTCGGGGTAATCGGCCCGATCAAAGTGTTTACTGGCGGTACGAATCCAGATATCAGCCTGATTGCCGTACACCTTTTTGTAGAAGGCACCGCGATAACGGCGACCGGCCACTGACACACCCGCCTTGGTCTGCCGTGGCCGCCCTGCCCGGCTGGCTTCCAGCGGGTTGATCCCGAACCAGAGTTTGCCGCGCATCGCGCCGCCGGTGATCGGGTAGCTGCGCAGGCGCTGCCGCACCGCTTTGACCGCGATCCGTTCCTGCTTGCCCACGGCCCGGGCAATATGGGTGCTCAGCCATCTAAGGGTTTTGTTGATTGCCCGCCGTTGCGCGTTGGCAGCGGCTTTGGGTACCTGGGTGGCAAAGTCCGTAAACGCTTTCATATCCTCGGCCGAGACCTGGATATTTAGCAGGCCGCTGTTGGCACGCACTTCGCTGAAGCTGCCGATGCTCATGCACGTTTCCTCAAGATCAGGGATACCAGGCCGTCGCCGCCGGGCTCCAACTGCAACAGGTCGTAGTCGCCACCGCCGTCCAGCTCGGGCAGGTCGATGGTGACTCGCAGGCCTTTTTTCAGGCCATCCGAGTCCGCGACCCGCACGACAAAGTGCGGCTCACGAAGGCCCGTATTGAGGCGACCTATTTGCGGCTGTTTCCACGGTGCCGAGAACATCCCCAGCACCGGCTCGGCGCGACCCTCGATACGCGCGCTATCGCCCAGCACATCGAAAATCACGCTGTCGATATCGGCCACCAGATCACGAATGCCCACGGTTAAAGCTCCAGCAGGATCTGGGCCCTTGGGCGGGTGCAGATATGCAGCGGGTTGGACTGCGCCTCACCGGCCATGCCCTTGTTGAACGGCATCGGCTCGATTTTGCTGTAGTACGGGACGCCCTGGGTGTTGACCGTTTCCATGTAATCGGCCGGGGCAAAGGCCGAGATATACAGGTCGGGCACACCTTCGGGAACCAGCAGTGCTTTGTCGTCGTGGACAAATGGCTGGCCGGCAATACGACCTCGGTAGCGTTCCCAGATGATGCCACCAAACTCAAACGCCTCTCGGGCATCACCGCGAAGGGCTGCCGCTTGGAGAGTGTTCTTGTAGGTTTCCTCAACATCGTTATGGGTGACCAACGCCGCCCAAAAGTTCTTGCCACAAAAGGCACGGGAGCCGCTGGTAGTGGTGCTGCCCAAAGCTTCTTCCTGCTTGTCCAGAGCTTCCATGCATTGGACTCGCAACTTTACGCCCGCAGTCTTGAAGCCCATTTTCAGGGTTTGTTTCTGCACACCGAAGCGCTGGTAAAGATCGAGAAGGATCGTTTTGCCATCGGCATCGAGAATCTGCCCATTCAACGCCCCCATGCGCTGGAATTCGTGGGTGACGTCCAACTGGCGACGGGCCTTGAGCAGTCGCGCATTGACCACGTCCTGCACGGCCTGCAACTCAGTACGGGTACCGAAAGCGCGAATGCCCTGGATCTCATCGGCCTTGATGGTGAAACGCTCCGGCAAATGCACGGTGTTGAACGGAATCAAGGTGCGCTTGCTGGCACCCACGACCAGACCCGACGTACCACGCTCACCGGCCGGCACCAAGGCCAATGTGTCGCCGTCCTTTTCGATCTGTACGGTCAGGGTGGTGATGCCTTCTTCCTGAAACAGGCCAAGGCTGCTCAGGCGGCCGGGTAGATATTGCTGTTCGTTGATGGCAGCGGTCAGCGACGAAACAGAAAACGCTTCGTCGTCAAAGATGGCGATATCGGCCATTGGGGGACTCTCCAGACAGTAAAAACCCCGCTCGATGGCGGGGTGCGATAAAGGGGCGGTCGGCTTAGCGCACGATCACAAAATGCTCGGCCAGCGACTTCTCGCCCTCGGGATCAAGCCCGGTCAAATGCGCTTCGCTGACTTCGGCCAGACGCACCACTGCGCGACCACGGCGCACAATGTCGGACTCGCCCAGCGGCCCGTAGAGAATGGCCACGGCGGTCTGGCTGCCGTCTTCGGCGGTGGGCACATAGGGGGCGAATTCGCCCGTGGCGCGTACCAGCCCCAGGACCTGGCCGGGGTTGAGCGCAGGGCCAGCAGCCACGTTGATGGCTTCACGGGAGATATTGCCGGCCCCTTCGGACAGCAGAAATTCGCCCGCATGAATCGGTTCTTGTCGGATGGTCATGCTTTTACCCTTGTCTGGGCGGCGCGACGGGCCGCGTAGATCGCATTGGTGTCAGGCTGTTTGGCCTGGGTTTTCGGTGCCGGGTCATCGTTGATGGGCAGGCTGTTGTCGATTTCAAAACCGCCGCCTTTGACCAGCTTGTCAAACAGCCGGCCGCGCACCGCTTCAGCGCTCAACCCGGCGGCGACATACGGCTGGGTGAACTCCGGCAAGCGCGCCGCCACACACAGGTCGCGCACGGCCTTGGCATTGGTCAGCGCCGCGTTGACCGTAGCCTCATCGGCCAATTGGGTGGTGCTGATCAACGACTCGATCAAGTTGCTGATCCCGGCGGCAGCGCAGCTTTGGGTGATCAGCACGGCCAACTTGGCCGAGTCCACAAGGGGTGGTTTTTCTGGCTCAGGCGGAGTCGGTTCCGGGTCAGGCTCGGGCGTTTCCTCCAACTGGGCCAATAGTGCCTGCGGCGCGTGTTGGTAGCGCTGCAACGCGCCGCCCTGCCCCAAACACGCTTTGACCGTGACGCCGTCACCCACTTCGTCAGCCAGCCCCAGGGCCACCGCTTCATTGGCGGTGAGCCACGTTTCAGCATTGACCAAGCGCCGCAGCTCGACCTCGTCAATGTCCGGTGCCTTGGCTTTGTAGGCCGCGATGATGGCTTCCAGCGCTTGGTCCAACGCGGTGGCCACTTTGCGCAGATCATCAGCGTCACCTGCTGCGTAAGTCCACGGGTTGTGGATCATCAGCATGGCATTGGATGCGATCACGACCTTGTGCGCGCCGCACACCGCGACACTGGCCGCGCTGGCTGCCAGGGCGTCCACCCGGCCGGTGCAACGCTCGCCCAGCCGCGACAGCGCGTTGTGAATGGCCAGGCCGTCAAACAGGTCACCGCCGATGCTGTTGAACGCCACCACAATCGGCGACACGCCGTCATCGAGCGCGGCAAGGTCGCGCACAAACTGGTTGGCGGTGATGCCCCAGGTGCCGATCTCGCCGTAAACGTAGACCTCGATGCTGCGGGCCTCGGCTTCGCCGCTGGCCTTGAGGCTGTACCAGTGTTTGTTCTGCGGCGCAGGTGGGTCACCGGCCTTGTTGAAGATGCGTAGCGGGGGCTGCTTGATCATGGTGTCTCCTTGTCGACCGGCTCTGTTGGCAGATCGACGAGCGTTTTGTAGTTGAGGCCCAGGTCACGGGCGCGGGCCTGATCGGCAGCGTTTTCGGCGTCGACGGTCTCAGCGTCATAGCCCGAACGCAGGACCATTTCGCTGCGGGAGCTAAAGCCCGCGTTGACCTCCATCATTCGCGCCTGAATGTCCTGCACCGGCTGGATATAGGCCCAGCCCTGCGGTACCCAGCGGGTGCGCAGGTATTCGCGCCGACGTTGCGCGTAGTTGTCCAGCTTGAGGCGACCGGCCAACACCGCCATGTCCATCCAGGCGGCACGCACCGGGCGGCACAGTTGGTGGACGTAAACGCCAAATTGCAGTTGTTCCAGGCGACGGCGGAACTCGTTGAGTACGACCCGCAGCGCCCGGTCGTTCACCTCGCGCATGTCGCCGGTGAGGATCTCGTAAGGCGTGCCCGTACCGGCGGCAGCGGCCATCAATTGCTGTCGCATAAAATCCGGGTAGTTGTTGCCTGCGTCTGGTGGTTTGGAAAACTCCACCTCTTCGCCAGGCCCCAGTTCTTGCATGGTGCCGGGTTCCAGCGCCACCATCGGCGTGAAGCCGTCGCGGTCTTCGGTGAAGGGCTGGCCAGTCACCGGATCGAGCGCAAGCTGCCGGCCCTCTGGCGGCGGCCGGGAGATAAACCCGGCAAACAGGTTGGCCACCTCCTGACGAAACAGCACCGCGTCGTCGTAGTTGTCCAGACTGCGCAAGCGCTTGAGCACCGGTGCCAAACGGGGCACGCCACGCAATTGGCCGGGCTCGACCGGCTCAAAGATATGCAGCACCTGCTCGGCGGGTACCCGTACCAATTGGTTGTAGCCCGCGTTCAGCGACGAGGCATCGCGGGGGTGAACGCGGTACATGTGATAGGCCACGCGCTGGTGAGCCGGGTTGAACTCGATCCCGGCGCGGATGCTGTTGCCGTTTTTGGCCGTCTCAAATCTGTCATGGGGCACAAACTCGGGGGCCAATACCTGAAGCTGCAACGGTACAGCCAGATCTTCGTCCTGGCCCCGTGGCCGCAAGCGCACAAAGCATTCACCGGCCGTCTCCACGGTACGGGCAATCAACGCTTGCTGGCCGTAGAAGTCGGTGAGGCCATCGGCGTCCGACTCATCGACCCAGTCCTCCCACAGCACCTGCTGCACGTTGCGCAGGGCATCGTCCTCGATCTTGGGCCGTGGGGTAATGCCGGTGCCGATCAGGTTACTGACGCGCTTGTCGATGACATTGAACGCATACGGGTCATTGCGCACCGCTGCCCGCGAACGGGACCGCAGGTTGCGCAAAGCCGGAGTATTGATGCTGTTGATGCCGATATCGGGCGCGTCCCAACTGGCCGAACGCCTGCCCTCACCGGCCCCCTCATAACTGGCTTTGATCCGCTCCGGCAGCAAGAAACCGTTGCGGGTCAGCGTCGGGTAGTGGCGTGCCATTAGAGTCCCTTGCCTCCGTGGTAAAGCCTCACCACTTTTGAGCGCGGCCCGGCAGACGCGACCAGCGACGTGCGGATCTGGTCACGAGCCTTGAGCAGTTCGTCAACCGTGCGGTACTCCACGGTGCGGTCGGCATAGCGCACGGTTTTCTCACCGCGTGCGATGGCCGACTCAACCGCGTCGAGGTGCTTTTGTGTAAAGGACATAGGTCAGCGTCTCTTCAGATAGCCGCTGCTGGAGCTGCGACGTTGAGGGGGGCGTACAACCGGCTGCGGTTGGGCGGCCGGGGTAACTTCAGGTGGAGACGTTTCAACAGGTTGCAAGGCAGGTGCAGTGGCGGCAAGTGCAACGCGTTCAGCCTGAACAGGCTTTTCATCGAACAACCCGGCCTGTGCCAGGGCTTGCTGAATGCGCTCCCAATCGTGTTCCTTGTAGCGGTTCAGGCCCAGGTAATGCGCCATCGCCAGGCAGTACACCATCAGGTCGAGTGCTTCGTTGCGCTCGGCCTTGCCCTTCACCCATTCGATACGCTTGTGACCGCGCACGTAGCGGGCCACCTTGCGCTCTGCCACGCACTGGTCAAAGAACTCATCCGGCAGATCGTTGGCAAAGTGCAGCGCACCCGGCCCGTCTTCAAACGGGTAACGGTTGTAGATCCAGTCCTTGGCCGTGTCGGTACCGACAAACCACAGCTCGGCACCGTTGCGTTCGGTCTGGCCTTTCCACGTCACGTCGACCATTGACGGACGCTGCGCAATAACCGGTTTACCCGGCTTGCTTGCGCCCTTGATGGCAAAGATATTGCGCCACCGGCGGATGCGGCAGAACTGGTAAACCTCGTCCGTGTGGTGACCGCCGGAGTCAACGGCGGTGGCCAGGATGCCGAGCCCGACACCGCAAGGATGCGGGTAACGCACCTTGAGTTTTTCATCGAGCACAGCCCAGGTACGTTCGTCCGCCGGGTCGCCCCAGATCACCTGGTAGTCGATGACCCAGCGCTCCATGCCGACGCCCCAGCCCATCACCATCAGTTCCAGGCGATTGGCTTGTACGTCGACCGACGCGGTGAGCATCAGCACGCGCAGGGTCATCGAGCCCAGACCATAGGTTTCGCGGCGGGCGCGCTCTTTCAGCACGTCCGCTTTGGTCTGCTCCTGGGCGCTGTCCCACACCTTGGCCAGGCGGGTGTTGTAAAACACCTGCATGGGCTCCAGGTCGCCCCGGTTCTGCGCCTTCTTGGCCTTTTCAAATTGCTTGGCCAGCGAACGCCAGTCCATCCAGCCCAGCGGTGAATACAGGGCGTTGAGGTGAAAGCCGATGGTTTCGCCGTCGCCCTGAGCATGGGAACGCCACTCGCCCAGGGCTAACATCTGGCCCTTGTGGTGCTCCTCGATCAGCACATCACACACCGGCCCGGCGCACTGGTAATGCACCACGCTGTAATCGGCCGAGTAATGCAGGCTCTCCCACTCCAGCACTTGCATATGCCCGCAGTGCGGGCATGGCACGTAGTAGTAACGCTGGTCGCTGGTCTCGAACAGATCAGCGATACGCGAAGCCCCCTTGATCGTCGGTGAGCTGGAAAAGTAAAACTTGGCGTTGCGCCCGAAGGTGCTACCCCGGGTTTCGGCCAGCTCGATCGGGTCGCCCTCTTCGCCCACGTCCACATCCCAGCGGTCAATCTCGTCGCCGTAGATATAGCGCGCCGACAGCTCGGCCAGGTTGGCCGCAGAGCCTGCGGTGGTGACGTACAACGAGCCGCCTTCGAACTCTTTGGTGTCCATCGTGTTGCGTGCGTCCCGCGAACGGTTGGCCGCGACACGCTCACGCAGCACCGGCGTGGCCTTGATGGTCTTGCCGATCCGTGACGACACCCGCTTGGCCAGGCTAAGACTCGGCAGCAAGGTGAGGATATTGGACGGCACCATGTGAATCAGGCCGCCGATCCAGTTCAACGCGATCTGGGTTTTCATCAACTGCGAGGCCACCATCGTGACCACGCGTTTGCAGGGGTGAGCCGGTGACAGGCAGCGCATGGGTTCGCGTGCATAGGGTGTACGCGAAGTGCGGTACTGGCCGGGCTCGGCGGCACCGGTGTCACGCGGGATACGCATGTATTCGTCCGCCCACTGGTCGACCCACAACGACGGGTCAGGCCGTAGGCCACGGAAATACGCCTCGCGGTACACCTCTGCACCGTCCGGTTTTTCCGTGTGCATGGATTAGCTCTTGTTGTTGAGGGCGTGAACCAGGTCAGCCGAAGACATGCGCTCAGCGTCTTCCAGAGAGGCGCGGATAGCAGCGGTCAGGCGGCGCTCGATTTCCCAGGGATCGGTCATGGCAGCCAATTCCGGTGCCAGTTGCGGGGGCATGCCCAGCAACTGATCGCGCAGCAGACGCCCCGCGTTGAAGGCCCCTGTCTTGACCGCTTCCAGCTCGACCTGTGAGCCCTGAACCTTGTGGAATTCCGCCTCGGCCAACTGCGCCAGGTAGTACTCACGGTGGGCGCGGGCTTTCTGGAAGTCGGGCTGCTTGCCAGCCGGGCCGATGGCGGGCTGCGGCGCAGCCATGTTCGGCGTGGATTCGACCAACGGAGACAACTGGCTGGTCACGTCGCGCTGCACCCGATCCGCTTGATGCCGGGCCGCGACGGCGGCCTTGCTTGGGTCGGCAGTATCACGAATCAATGAGACGGTGGCGTCGACATTCACCCGCTTGCCATCATCCGACAGCACCAGCCGGTTGTTGTCTTTCAGCCAGGTGATGTAACTCGGTGCCTTGCCGATATGAGCCGCAAAGGCGCTCTTCGACAGAAAAATGGGGTCTGTCACACGCCCTCCTTTTCAACGGCTTTTCAATGCAAGCCTTTCAATTTCAATGGATTGAATTTCAATAAGCTGCCAGCCCTGCGGCTAACGATTTCCCGCGGGTTTCCTGCCCCGTACCCGTGGAAAATGCCCAGGGTCCCCGGCAGGATTTGAGAGACGAGAATTATTCTGATTGGCCAGAACGGGGAGGAATTTCTAGGTCCTGAGAGCTTGGCTGCTGATGTTTACGCAAACTCCCGCAGCGCCTCTTGCAAGCGCTTGGCCTTGGTGATCGCTTCAGCATTGCTCTCACGCTCTGACTCAACTGACAGGGCAACCTCTTCGATGCGGCTAGCCAATACCTTCATGCGCTTGCTGAACTCATCAGACAGACTCACCACCTCACCCGACAGGGCCGCCAGAACATCTAGTGCACCCTCAGGTTTCTGGATCGATACAATGGTCTGCTTGGCAGCCTGAGGCATGACTGTCTCCTTCTTGGATTTGCGGGTGGCTACATCGCGCTGAAATTTACCGCCTATGGGCTCTCTGATAAGCCCAGCATCTTTGAGCTCACCGAGTGCCCGGCGAACGGCATAGGCCGATGCACCACTGGCGTTGGCAGCCAACACTGCGCCGTGGATATCGCGAGCGCTCCAGCGCGCTTGAATGGGGACATGGCCAAAGACTTTTTGAGCAATCGAGGATTGCCCTGCAAGCATCTGCTGCTGCCTGGATTCATTCATGTCTGGAGTCCTGTTCAACAAGTGGATGTGAAGGAATTATTCAGAGCGATCCGATTGAGAAGGCACATCGCAAACACCGAGACGTCGGGCGGCCCAGCGTTCGTAAAGACCAATGGCGACGTCCGCCCCGGCCATCGCCGTGAGGCATCCCACCGCCGATGACGCCCAGATCGACACACCATTGGCATGCAGCAGCATCATCGTGGACAGCCCGCACCCGATGCAGGCACCTGACCGCAAGGCCAACCGCCGGACCAAGGACCAACCCCGAGCACCATCTTTGTCCGCTCGCCACATCTCGCCCGATACGCCGCCGATCAAGGACAGTGCGATCACTAGCCAGATCGGCATATCAGCTAACGCTTGTTGCTCTGTTGTCATGTATGACCTCAATCAAAGAGCGGCGCGTGGTGCTGAAAAAAGAAAACCCCGCCGGGGTGGACAGGGTTTTCAGTGCGCTGGTGTATGCCAGGGCGAGGTGCACAGCACGTGCTCGGGGAGCGCTTAGGCGCAGAATTCATATCGTGGGAACTTTTTACCCCTGTTCGGTAAAACCGAAAAGCAGGGATTTTCGGTCATTATGCTCAACTCACTTTGACGCAACTTTGACGCAGGTTTGAGGTAAGTCACCCCGACAAACGGTCAGAGCTTAACCGGCTTTGCTCAGCACCGTTGCACGCGTCAGATTGGTTTCCTGGTGACCGCTGCGCCGGGTGTAACCCCGAGTGGTACCGCTTCGAACTGTAAGGATCAGCATCACTTGTTGATGCAGACGTTTAACCCAGTTGCGATACGTTTGGTCTGCCCCTTCGGTGATGTCGAGGAGCCGCATCTGTTCACGTCGCGACATCGATGGTTGATGCAGGTAACGCAGTCGGGCCAACTGTGCCAATTGCTTGCCTTTGGTTGACTGGCGATCCAACTCGGCAACGGCCGCCGCCACTTCGCTGGCAATGTGATCCATGCCAGCGCCCGCTCCCACCAACAGATCACGTGAACCGGCCGTACCCCGTGGAGCGCAACCGCCGTATTGCATGATCGTGGCCATCGGACTACCCAAGCCACCAGCCTCCCCAACCTGGCAGTGCTGCTCGCCCCAATGCTGCATAAGCTCTTCGATTTCCTGAATCATCCTCATCTACCCCCTGTAAACCCAACCCGACACAGAAAACAGCCAACCCGACACACACCTAACACACTTAAAAACCTTTAAAAACATACTCTTAATGCTCTATGTGTTGAGTGTGTCAGGTGTGTTGGGGTTCTCCTCATGTACGAGAAATAATTAATAAGCATCAGTCTTTAGATTATTGAGCATGCACATACGCCCGCATGTGCGAGAAACCCAACACACTTGACACACTGACCCCGAAAGCCTTTAAAAACGTGGCCTGTAGCTGTGTCAGGTTGAGGGTAATCACCCGCCACACCGTCAACACACCCCACACACATTGGGTCGTCATGCTGCACTGTCCTGTCGTTGCCCGAACTTTACGTGCTCCCAACTGCCCACACTCCAGCCCCCGGCCTTGGCTGCTTCGCGCCATGCAACGACCGCCGCACCGAGCCCGGCCGCAGTTACAGATGGGGGTGGGGAAGGTGCTGGATCGATGCCAGCCCAAGGGAAGAAGAACGTACCAAAGGATCGCCGCGAGCCATCCATCCAGGGCTTGCCCTGAATCTTGTCCACTTCGGTGGAGATGAATCCGCTGAACTTGGTATGACTTAAGGTGTGTTCCTTGTTGCGGTGGCACCATTCCAAAAACAACGCGTACAGATCACTGCTGACGCACACGCTAAATGGTGCTCCCAGCAGGCCATTACGCCATTCACGTAGAAAGGTTTGCCAACTGGCCATACTCAAATCTACCAAGCGTTGGCGGGCTTCGGTGTTGGGTGGCCGGGTACGCTGATCAAAGTCACCCAGGTCATAACTGAGCAGGTATTCATAAAGCGCCGGGATGCCATCATTAGCCAACTCATACTTCACCCTCTCCTGCTCTTCAGGCCCCAGTGTTTCCTTGGGCCACACCACCAACATCCGGCGGTCATTTTCGCCAATGGGCCAGGGCATGATTTCGTTGGAGAGGAACACCGCATTCATATGGTTGGCTTCCTCCCAGCCATTCACAAACTTGGACTCCATACGCACCGTCTTGCCCGTGACCATATGTTTGATCTTGCCCACCTGGTTGTAACGCTGGTCACGGCTAACCACTTCCTCGAACACGCCATACAGCTTGTTTGACTGCCATACCGTCCAGCTCGACTCCAGTTGTGACTGCCCGACTGTGGCCGCGTATTCGCCATAGATCGCGCCCATGATGTCGCTGAGCAACAAACTCTTGCCGCTGCCTTCCATGGTCGAGTGCAGCAACACGGCTGTGTCCATCTTGGCGCCGATGTTTTGCAGCGGGTATGCCAACCACTTGATCAACCAATCAGTTGCCGCTTCGTCGTGGTTGCACAAAAAACTAAACAGCGAGCGCAAGGTGCGGCACTTGTTCGGTGCATCGATCGGGATCAAAGGCAGCCCCTCAAAGGTATTGATGTACACCTCCGGGTCTTTGGTCATACGTGGATCGAACACAATGTGCTGCATGTCCACGGTGCGCCGATCAGGACTGTTCAACCACATGCCATAGGCATCGCCCAACGCCATACGCATAGCACCCTCGGGGACTCGACGGCGGCATTTAATGTCCCAGGAGTCTTTGGTACCGTCTATATAGACATAGCGTTCGGTCGGGCTCATGCCCTCCCCTGATACCTGCTTGAACTTGGCCTCTGCTTTGGCTTTGCTGGCTTGGCGCTCCGCCATGTCATCGGCGATGACCTTTTTCTGTGTCGACTCAAACCAGTCTTTGGCCAGCGCTTTGGTGACCAACAATTCAAACGCAGGTTTTTTGATAATGACGCGCCTGAACATGTCGAAAACGGCAGTCTTGCCTTCAATCAAAGCGAAGCGTTGAAAGATTCGGTCCGGCGTCCAATCACTCCCCCCGCCCCCCTCAGGTGCAGGAGCCTCAACGGCGGAAACGGATTCGCCCGGCCCGCTGGCATCCTCAGATGGGGTCGGGGGAAGATCCGCCGGGGATGGCCGGGGCGACTGCTGCATACCCAACATGCGTGCAGCATCTTTAACCGCTTTGGACTGATCACCGTCGTGCTCGAGCAAGCAGAACACCTCAAACGCATCGTTCTGGTGACCATTGGCCAATGGATCTGCGCCGTGGTGCGAATACAGCTTGCCATCGGTGATGGTGATACCCGGTAAGCCCGTGCTGCTTTGCGGATAAAGCCATTTATTGCCGCGCTTGATGTACCCGTGGGTGCGCAGTAATTCTTCAACATCATGACTGCGGTTGAATTCATCAATCACCGAAGGCCGATTGCCAGTTACCTGGGTAGGCGACTTGCTCGACTTTGGTTTGACCTTTTCAGCCTTCGGCGCCCAAGGGCAAGCAGCCTCGGCATCACGTTTGAAAATGTCCCAGTTTTGCCAAATGGCCAGCAGGTCGGTGGTCAACACCGGCAGGCCATCCGCGGAGGGTGGTGTGCGCCAGGTATACGGTTTACCGGTACCGGGATGAATTGAAGGTGGCAATACGTCTTGCACCAAGCCTGCACGCAACTCGAAAACCGTGAACCGCTTGTAGGGCTCTGCCTCGGCACGTGCAGCCGCTTCACCGTCCAAATCGCCTGATTCTTTTGCCGCTTTGGCTTTCTCGATCAAACCTTTAAAAATCGACCCATCAGGGTCGTTTTCGTTGGGCCATGCAAGCGAATGACGCGTGAGGTCTATTCCATCCGGCAACTGGAACAGGATACGAAAACGCGCTGGGTTACCGACTACTGTCGGGTACACCAGCGCCATTGCGTCCAAGTCCAGGCCGAGCAACTCGTACAAGACGTGGCGTGTCCACTGGACATCATCAACGTCTAACGAGCACACACGGCTCGGCCCTAAGACCACACCAAGGTTGTGCGTTGGATTCGCAGACCAGAAGGCTTCGGCAGCCTGTGCATCAGTGATGTAACCACCGGGCTTATTCCAGCCCAACCCTTTGGGAGCTTTCTCCCCCGGCTCGATGGCAACAAGTGCCAGCTTGAAGGTGTCGATGTAGCGTCGTGCCCATGTCGCCATAGGCACAGCGTGAAAACGATCGGTCATCTGCGGCGCTCCCGCAACTCTTGGCAGCTGACACAGGTATTGCAGCCTTTGACCTTCTCCTGGCGGAGCACTGGTATCGGTTCATCGCAATCAACACAGATTGATGCACTGACCGCGGATGCTGAAGCACGCTGACGTTGCTCCAAAGCGCGCTGTAAAAACTCATCCGCATAGTCATTAGCCAGATCAACGATGTCAGCCATTATCGCGATCCTCCATTGCCTGGCGTGCGCCGGCCATGATGCCCAGTACCTCGCGGATAACGTCCATGCCACGCTTCTCAAGAATGGCGACTTCGTGCGACTCCCAAACTGCGTCAGCCACACCGTCGTGCATGCAAGACACAAACTCGCCAGATTCATGAAGCAACTTGCCTACCGCCTTCAACGCTTCTTTTGTGGCAGGCACTGGCGTTGGCTTGTACCAAACGGCCCCGGCTGGGCGTACTAAGGCGTCGAGCAAACGCGGATCAGCCGTGAGGCGAATCACCTCTTCCAGCTCATCCGGTGTCAGCCAGCGGCGCTCTTCGTCGAGTTTGAGTTTCTTCTGCAGGGAGTCGTTGTCGATCACCATTGCGAATGCAAGTGCGGTGACACCACCCTTGTAGGAACGTCCTGCGCGATAGAGCGCGTGACGCAATGAAAGCACCGGACCAGCGTCCGGTAATAGATCGATGCGACTCATAACCGTAAAAACCCCTTTTACGGTGTAGCCATAAAACAGGGCACGCCCTATCCTACGACCACGACCGATGTACATGTGCTGTGTATCGTCGTAGCTGGACCGGAGGATCTTTGGTGAGAGGCTCCGGTCCAGCACCCTTTTAGCGATGTAGATCTACAACTGCATTGCTCTGTCGACCCGGCGTTTCTTTGGTGAGAGGTTCTGGGCCGATGCTTTAAGCGGCTGACTCAATATCAGCCGCATCTGTCATTTGTAGGTACAAGCACTCAATTGCCTTCCCTGTCACGTAACGAATGTCAGAGCCCTTAGCGGCTCGATTGATAGTGGGCTGCGTAGTGCCCACTTTTTGGGCAATGTCTCTCTGAGACATCCCGGATAGCAGTAACTTCGCCAGCATCTCCTGAATGGTCATATCGGTCACCAATGTCCTTTCGCATTGAACGAGACAATACACAAACGTATTGATTAGATCAATACAATCTCCGATACGTTTTTGAATCAAAGGGATCTGAAAGTGATTGGCGACCGTATCGCTCAGCGCATGACAGAGCTCAACCTGTCCGAAGGTGAGCTAGGGCGACGCTCAGGCGTTCCCCAGCCAACTATTCATCGAATAGTCACCAATGAAGTGAAAAGCCCCAGGCAGGAAAATGTCGAAAAAATCGCGAAGGCCTTAAAGGTCAGCAGCAACTGGCTATGGAAAGGCGGTGACGATGTTGACGTGGTTACTTCAGGACTCGACATCAATGTCGAGGAAGGACCCGCTATTAGAGGTTATGTGCCTTTGATCTCATGGGTCCAAGCAGGTGCGTGGTGCGAAGTATCTGATATAAAAACCCTGGATGATGCCGAGATTTGGCTTCCATGCGCTGCCTCACATAGCAAACAAACCTACGCCTTACGAGTCCGCGGACTCTCAATGTTTAACCAGTATGAGCGGCGCTCATTCCGAGATGGGGACATCATTTTTGTTGATCCTGCCAAGACTCCTGAGAATGGCTCACTTGTTATTGCGAAGCTTGTCGACAGCCAAGAAGCGACATTCAAACAGCTTGTCATAGAAGGTCGCAGGCAATTTCTAAAGCCTCTTAACCCCGCATGGCCTGACCCCATTATTGAATTGGGAGCTGACGCCATGATTTGCGGGGTCGTTTTCTCCAAGCTCGAAGTTTTCTAGCGACAAACACTAGCCCACTACGTGGGCTTTTTATCGCCCATAGAAAAATTAATACGGCAATGTATTGACTAGACCAATACGTATTTGTATCGTTTACATCGTAGACCTCTCACCAAGAGTACTAACTATGCAAACGACACAGCACAACCTCACCCGCTGCCGGGTATACATCCACCCGGCAGCCTGCAACTGTCCCTCCTCAGTGGATGCTATTCAACGCCGCACCGGCCGCTTGGCGATCATAACCAGCCCAGGGCGTATCGAACTCACTCCGCAGATTGCTGAAACCACCTCCTCATTCGGAGGTGCTGCGGCATGAAAAAGTTACTGATTGGATTAGCAGGCCTCGCCCGCACGGGCAAAACAACCGCTGCCAAACACCTAGTCTGCACGCACAACCTCCAGACTTACGCGTTCGCAGACCCGCTGCGTGAAGGCCTAACAACCATCCTCAACCTTAGCCCACGTGACTTTGACGACGAGCACAAAGAACAGCCAATCGCCTGGCTAGGCCGCTCCGCACGTGAACTGATGCAGTCGATGGGCACCGAGTGGGGCCGTAATCAGGTGCACCCAGAACTGTGGCTGCTTCTGGCCGAGCAAAATCTTGGATTCCTCGAGCAAACCAACACAGCAGCCTCCGGCTTTGTGATTAGCGATCTTCGTTTCGAAAACGAAGCGGCTTTCGTTCGGGAGAAAGGCGGCCTGGTCATTCATTTGCTACGCGAAAGCGCACCCGATGTGAACCCACATATCAGCGAAACCGGGATAGCCATACACGACAACGATTTCGTGGTGCACAACGACGAAACGATTGAGCAGATGACCGGCCAACTGGACGAGATCTTCAATGCTCTTTGCGCTCGCGCAGCGGCTTAAGGAGCAGTCACATGAATCGAACCCTGGATGCTACTGCCGCCCTACTTGGCTTGAAACCACGCGCCTTCCGCAGTCGCTTACGTGAGCTTGGCATTTTGACTCAGAACGGTGAACTGGCCAGCAAGCACCGAGACCAGGGTTATCTGTATGTAGACACGCGCAGTCGCTGGAACGCGAACATCAACACCTTCAGCTATTACGCGGTTGTGATGGTGAAAGAGCCCGGCGCGAGTTGGTTAAGCAAGCAACTGGGCATCACCGTGACCCCTGCTAAAAAGGACGCCACCGCATGAAACAGAACGCCATCACGCAAGCGATCGGCGCCTTGAAACTGGTCCCGATATTCGTCAACAACCCGGCCATCGTCAGTCGCGCCACGATGATTGGAGCTTCAGCAGAAGCTGTTGCTCTGCTTGAAGCCCTTCCCGCGGCATCTGCTGAGCTGATCGAGGTGTTTCGTTGCGTCAATGCAGTAATCAGCGACGGGCAGACCGCTTACGTCACCCCTACCCGCTGCCCTGAATACCCATACGGAGCTGTGATCGCTGACAGCAAGGGGCACATTTGTGCTGCTGCGATGGGGAAAACCAAAGAAGGCCTGGCCGAGTTAATCCGCCTCAAGTTGCTGCCCCAACACGAGGGGTGCGGGGAGGATGCAGCGTGAGCAACACACTCGATCAACTGCGTAAGGAGTTCGCAACACCCTGTCCCAGTCTGACGGCGGTGCGCGAACGCTACTTCGCACACATCAGGACTGATCGCTACCTGCTCAGCGAAATCAAATCCGGACGCATCGCACTGAAAGTAACGCGACTACACCGCTCAAGCCGGGCAAAGCCAGTGGTGTATTTGCACATGTTAGCGGCCTATCTAGATGCACAGGCACCCAGCCAGGCCGCCTAAGTAACCCCTTGAACTACAGGGGCCTACAAAAACCAACGCAATGAGGCACAGCACATGAGCAAGTCACGTCCATTCATTGACACCCTGCGCGACATCGAAGCCGGTGGCCTGCTGGATGAACTCAGCGAAACCCAGCACAGCTTGATCGACGCCATTCGTTTAACAGGCAAAGGGGGCGAACTGACGATCAAGCTCGCCTACAAGCCTGACGGCAACGGCCAGATGACTATCAAAGCGGACGTAAAAGCCAAAGAACCGGCCCTTTCACGTGGCACATCTTTGTTCTTCCTGACCCCCGAAGGCAACCTCACCCGTCGTGATCCACGCCAACAGGATCTTCCGCTTCGGACGGTGAACGATGACAAGCCCGAAGTACTGCGACAAGTCAGCCAGTAAAAACCTCTCACCACGTGTACTACCCACTGGAGCACATCCAATGCAACAAGCACTACAACAGTTGTTCACTCTGGCCCAAGCCCTTGGCAAGCCTGTCGACCACCCTGGGCTGGCTGCGCCGATTGCGCTGGTACCGCACGGCGTATCGCTCGAAAACCTGGAGCACCTACTACCTGCCCCTACCCGCACCAAGCAAAAGCTCACCGTTCTGGATGCAGAATCGTTCATTGAGTACGTGAATCGCTTCGCAACTTCTGCCACTGCAGTCTTCTGTAACGGTCCAGAAGGCCGAACCTTCTCCGCGGTTATCGATTACCACCAGCCAGAGAGCCCGGCATGGCGCGAACACGTTGCGACTTATCGTTGCCCGACCACTGTTGAGTGGGGTCGCTGGAAGGAAAACGACCGCAAGCGTATGGACCAAGCGACCTTTGCCGAGTTCATCGAAGAAAACGTGTGGGACATCACTCAGCCTGCAAACGAAAAAAACGCACCAGGCGCAGCTGACATGCTGGAAATCAGCCGCACCCTCGAAGCCAAGAAAAATATCAGCTTCCGCCAAGGTACCCGCCTCGACAATGGCCAGGTGCAACTGACCTACAACGAAGAGATCGACGGCCGCGCAGGCGAAGCTGGTCAGTTGCGCATTCCTGAGCAGTTCTTCATCGGTGTGAAACCTTTTCTAGGAGGCGATGCATTCTGCGTTCCGGCACGTTTCCGTTATCGCATCCAGGACGGCGGCCTGATGATGTGGTTCGAGTTGGTGCGCCCAGACAAAGTGCTTGAGGAAGCCTACAACGCGGTGCGTGACAAAATCCAAACCGCCATTAACGAAGTTCCGTTGTACGAAGCCACTTTGTAAAAACCACCTGCCATACCCTGCCGCCGGCCTCTCACCAATGATCCCAGCGGCGGTTTTCCACGAGGTACACAGCACATGCACACACAGCACCTAACAATTGCTTTAGCTGGATTGGGATTATGTTTTTTGAGCTTGTCTTACTTCATCTGCAGAGCGGTTGGAGTGTTAATTTTCCGGAAAATTTCTCTAAAAAAACAGTTTAAGCAGATTAGGGAGGCAGCATGAGCGCATTACATAAGATGGATTTTTTTATCACACCAGGCGCTTGGTTCCGCCAAGAGTTGCTGCCCCCAACCTTTGGCATCAGCACCGAGGCCGCTCGTAAATACCGCTCCAGCGGCAAATGGCTCGAAGGCAGACATTGGCGCTGGGACCCGGCCAATGTGATCGTTTACAACCGCTCAGAGATTGAGAAGTGGATGGCGGGCCAACCATGACAGACAAAATGCCAACCGGCGTCGAGCTTAACGGTAAGCAACTTCGTATATCGTTCATGCTGCATGGCCAGCGATGCAGAGAACCACTGGCCGGTATCGTGAAAGTTAACAAGTCCGCCATTGCGTACGCGGACAACAAACGCAGAACGATTTTGGCTGAAATTAAAGAGGGTCGCTTTGACTACGCGGCTCACTTTCCTGACTCTCCTCGTGCAGCCATGTTCTCAGGCGCCGAAGGCCACTCTACGAAGCGAACCGTCTCAGAAGGTATTCAGCGCTGGATGGAAGTCCAGCGTGCCCTACGCGCTTCAAGTACGGCCACTAACTACGCATGCAAGGCACTGCACGTCGAGAAAAAGTTCGGCAAATCGAAGATTGTCGACATCAGCAAAAGTGACATTGAATTATTCCAGGCTCAACTACTGAAACAAGGACTCGCACCGAAGACCGTAAACGATATTTTCACGGTCATACGAGGCGTCTGGGCCAACGCTTTTGGGGACGGCATTTTGAAAACCAACCCACTGGATCGAATCAGTAATGTTGGTACTGATGCCGACCTCGAGCACGCTGACCCATTCAGCCGAGAAGAGATAGAGCAAATAGGCAAAGCTGATCCTGCTCGCATGCCAGAAGCCCGGATGATCATGTTCAATTGTTGGGCCGGACTGTCACTGTCTGAAGTGATCGCCCTAGGCTCTGTACGTAAACCCAAGAAATACGATTTTCTGTAAAATACACCGCCATTAAAGCCAGGAGGCCAAGATG
>NZ_WIWL01000210.1:0-27775 GCF_009600105.1 Pseudomonas sp. FSL R10-0056 | reverse complement strand
GCCATTGCCGCCGCCGTGGCGGGCGAGGTGGCCCTGACGCCCTTTCAGGCGGCCCGGCGTACCGTGCGCGAAAACGGCTTCGAGCAACGCATTAGCGTGCGCCATGCCAGTGGCCTGGCAGCGATCAGGCCGCAGGACGAGATTACGGCGATCAGCATCTGCGGCATGGGCGGCGAGACCATCCGCGATATTCTTGCAAGTGGCAAGGCACACCTGAGCGGACGGGAGCGCCTGATCCTGCAACCCAACGGCGGCGAGCAGCCTTTACGGCAATGGTTGATGGAAAACCACTACCACATCCTTTGCGAAGAACTGCTGCGGGAAAACCGTTTCTACTACGAAATCATCGTCGCCGAACGCATCGGACCGGTGAGCTATACCGCCGAGCAATTGTACTTTGGCCCCTTCCAGATGCAGGCGCGCAGCCCGCTGTTTCTGGGTAAGTGGCAACGTATGCTGGGTGAAAAACGCAAGGTTCTGAGCAATCTTGCCCTGGCGCGCCAGGCCGTGCCCGAAGCCCGGGTGGAGGAAATTGCCCGACAGGTCAGATGGATCAGCGAACTGCTGGCTTGAGTCTCGACTCATGCGGCGCAGTCATGCCAGCAAGTGTACTTGAAGGGGTTCGCTGAGCCTGTTCAGGGTTGAGTGTTGCCATCGAGCATGGCAATAAAGTGCTGTATCAGCGGTGACGGGTTATGGGCATGCCAGTTCATGTACAGGCCGATGGTCGGGTTGGCAGCGCCTGTCAGCGGCCGGATCGGGCGGAACGCTACCTTGTCGCGCAGCGTCGAGCCGGCGAGGGATTGCGGCACCAGGGCCACGCCAAAACCGCAACTTACCAGGCCGATCAGGGTATGCAGCTGTGCGGCCTCCTGAACCACCCTGGGGTAGAACCCGGCGTTTTCGCACAGGCCGATCAACTGGCCGTGATAGCCGCTGCCCAGGGCTTGTGGAGTAAAGACAAAGTCTTCGTCAGCAAAATCGCGCAGCTCGATGGGCCCTGACTGCGCCTTGGGATGATCCAGGGGCAGGGCCATGACTATGGCCTCGTCGAGCAACAGGCGCGATTCGATGTCGGCTGCGATGAAGGGCAGTTTGCGCATAAAGGCGATATCGGTCTCGGCAGCCAGCAGCGCCTCGGCCTGGCTGGAGGAAGGCATTTCCTTGATCACCAGCTGGACCTGGGGAAAGGTTTGGCGAAACTGCCTGAGGCTGTTGAGCAACGGCTCGTAGTACGCGATAGATACCGCGCTGACAGTGAGCACACCGGCTACCCCTTGCGCCACCTGGCGGGCGTACTCCACCCCCTGTTCCAGTTCCTTGAGTGTGCGACAGGCCGCCTGCAAAAAGGCCTGGCCTGCGGGCGTCAGCTTGACCTCGCGCCTGCTGCGGGTGAACAGGGCTAACCCCAGCTTGTCTTCCAGTCGGCTGATCGCCTGGCTCAGGGGTGGCTGGGCCATGTGCAGGCGCACGGCGGCCTTGTGGAAATGCAGTTCCTCAGCCACCGCGATGAACTGACGGAGCAGTCGGGTTTCGATCATGTGCAGTGTTCCTTCCTTTGAACGGGGTTATCTGCGAACACCGCCGCTCTCACAGAGGGGCTGATAGGCAGCGGGTATCAACGGGCCTGTTGAACGGTATTAAACAACGCGCCTTTTGATTGTTACGGTGAAGTATCAATCAAGAGGGCATCCTTATGGACTTTAACGGCAAAACCGCAATTGTAACGGGTGCTGGCCGGGGCCTGGGCTTGAGTTATGCCAGGGAGCTGGCACGGCTGGGCGCCCATGTGCTGATCAGTGATATTGGCGCAGACAGGCAAGGCGCAGCAGCAGATGCATCCGTTGCCCATGACGCCGCGCAAGCGCTGGCAGCCCAGGGCTACAGCGTGATCGGTCATCACGGTGAGTTGGTCAGCGAGACGGGTTGCCGGCAGTTGGTCGAAACGGCCGTCGAAGCGTTCGGGCGGCTGGATATTGTGATCCACAACGCGGGCTGGGTCGGTTACCAGGCTATTGAAGAAGCGCAGCCTGAGTTTGTCGAGCGCGCGCTGGGGATCAATGTGTATAGCCCGATCTGGCTGTGCAAACATGCCTGGCCGTACCTGCGCCAATCATCGGCGGCGCGGGTGGTGCTGACCTCTTCGGACCGGGCCATGTACCAGCCCTATGCCCAGCCGGGCCTGACCGCCTACGCCGCCGGCAAGATGGCACAATTGGGCATCATGAATGCCCTGAGCAGGGAGGGTGCCGCCGATGGCATCCTGGTAAACGCAGTAGCGCCGGTGGCCAAGACCCGGATGTGGGGCGTTAACGGCGAACCGGACAACCTCAAGCCCCAGTGGGTGACCCCCGGTGTGATCTTTCTGGCCTCGGCTCAGTGCCAGGACAGCGGCTATATTCTGCGGGCCAGCAATGGTCAGTTCACGGCAACGCGGTTTGTCGAGAATCCCGGGGTGGACTACCCCCTGGATCTGGCCCGAATCAGGGCCGACAGCGCCGAGCAGGTCGCCCGCCTGTGGGAGCAGATCAAGGAATGCTGATGCTGGGGTCGGTCTTGTTAATTGTGCTTACCACTTAAGTAGGGGGCGCTGCGGCCATTGCGTGAAAAAGCCCTGTGCAAGTTGATATGCAGCGCTTTTTATAACCTGAGCATTAGTCCTTAAGTCGAGTCGCGGCAGCCTTATAGAGAGTATTAATACCAAGGAGTGAGTTGTGGGTTCGAGCCCGTGGCGTTGTCATGTTCCCCAGGATGGAAACTCCCTCTGATGCGAGTGCTGGGAGCTTTCGAACTCAGGCATGACAGATTCAAGGGAGCTGATTATGAACACCCAACTCTGGTTGAAAACAAGCACGGCCCTGTTGTTGGTCATGAGCGCCAGCCTGGCGGGCTGCCACAGTGGTGGTGGCGGGCATCACAGCAGTGACAGCGCAAGCACGCCGACGCCGCCGACCAATCCGACCACGCCAACTGATCCCACTACACCGACAGATCCAACTGATCCGACTGATCCAACCAATCCGCCTAACCCGGCAGTTACCCCGCCTCTGGTCACGGGGCAGGTCGCCGGTGAAGTCGGCACCGGACTGGGCGGTGTCGGCACCCTGGTCAGCGGCGTGGGCACCACCCTGACCACCGTTCCTGTGGTCGGCGCAGCAGGCGGGTTGGTGGTCAATACCGGTAATGCCGTGACTTCCATTACCGATGGCGTGACCAATGGCCTGGGCTCGCTGGGCACTGACAAAAACTCGCTGGGCATTACCGTGGCTGGTGTTACCAATGGCGTCAGCGATGTGGGTAAAGGCGTTTCGTCTCTCGGCACAGGTGTCAGCGCTCTGATCGACAACACACCGATCAGTCAGGTCCCGCTGGTAGGCGGTGTAGTGGGCAAGGTCACCGGCACCGCGGGCGGGCTGGTGGACAAGGTCGGCACCACTGTCACCATGCTTGGCAACACACTGACCACCAATGTGACCAGCGGCCAATTGGGCAAGGCTACCGGTGGTTTGAATGACAAGGTCGTGGTCCCCGTGATCTCAATGGTGGAAAACGTCACAGGCAAGGTAGGCACCACCACCGGGTTGGGGCAGCCGGTGGACGGGTTGTTGACGAAGGTTGGCGGCGTGGTCGGCGGGCTGGGTGACAAGGTAGTCGATACCGGCAAGAACCCGCTCACCAATGTGGTGGGCGGTGTGCTAGGCGGTGTGGGTGGGGCACTGGATAAATCCGGCGGTTACCTGAACCCGACGACAACCACCGGCACCGGCACAAGCACAACTACCGGCGGGCTGGGCGGTTTGCTGGGCGGGCTGGGCACGGCCACAGGTTCAACCGGTACTCAGACAACCACCGGCGGCACAGGTGGTTTACTGGGTGGCAGTACTGGCTTGCTTGGCAGCCTGGGCGGCACGACCGGTACCCAGACAAACACCGGCACCTCGGGTGGCGCAAGTGCTTCCGGCGGGCTGGGTGGTCTGCTTGGCGGCCTGCTAAACAAAAACTGACTGGCCGCGCGCGGACGCTGTTGTACGGTTCGGTCTGTACCCCTGAAGTTCAGGTGCAGACCGGGCTGTTTTTCGTTCACCCTTGGCTGGTTTTATTGGCAATTGCGTTCTCTGCCAGCGCTGGGCATCATCCAATGTCCGCACTCAAGGAAGCGTCCCATGGTCACTGCGACACTGCATCTGATGTGCGGCAAGATCGCATCAGGCAAATCAACCCTGGCCAGAACGCTTGCGGTGGAGCACAGCGCGATATTGCTGAGCGAAGATAAATGGCTCTCATCGCTTTATCCCGGTGCGATCAATTCGGTAACCGATTACGCAGCCTACAGCCTGAGGATTCGCGGTGTGCTGGGGCCTCTGGTGATCGACCTGCTGGAGTCCGGTGTGGATGTGGTGCTGGATTTTCCTGCCAATACCATTGCCGGCCGTGAATGGTTGCTCGGCCTGGCAGAAACCGCGCGTGTGCCGCACTGCCTGCATTATCTCGCTGTGGACGACGACACCTGCCGTGCGCGCCTGCATGTACGCAACCAGCTTGCCGAGCATGACTTTGCCGCATCGGATGCCGAGTTTGATCTGATCACCACCTACTTTCGCTCCCCGGATGCAGACGAGGGGCTGGTGATTGTTACTTACCCCCGGCCTCTTGCATGATCCAGTGCATAAATGCCCTGACCTCATCCCGTTGCATTGCCTCCACCCGCGTTACGGCGTAGTAGGCAAAGCGCGCCGGCCACGGCTTGTCCATGACTTGTACCAGGCGGCCTGCAGCGATTTCTTCAGTTGCGTACTCCTGGGGCACCAAGGCCAGCCCCTGGCCTGCTTCGGCTGCGCGGATCAATAAAAAATCGTCCTCAAAAGCAGTTCCGCGCTCGGCGCGCGGGTCTTTGCCCACGCCATGGGCGCTGAGCCACAACAGCCAGTCGGCACGGTCAGCGTCATGCAGCAGGGGGAAGTCGAGGCAGTCCTGCGGCTGTGCCGGCCCCGGGTTGCCAGCCAGCAGGGCGGGGCTGGCGACGGGGATCAGCACAGGCGCCATCAAACGGGTCACGTGCAGGCCGGGATAGACCCCAAGCCCATGGCGCAAGGCAATATCGACACGCCCACGGTGCATGTCCACCAGCGCGGAAGTGGCCTCGACACGCACCTCGATATCCGGATGCAGGCGGTTGAATCGTCCCAGGCGCGGCACCAGCCATGAGGCGGCAAAGGTTGCCACCGTACTGATCGTCAGGGTCTGGCGCGCAGTGCTTTGTTGCAGTGACAGCATGGCCTGCTCGATTTGCCCGAAGGCCTCAAGCAGGGTCGGGTGCACAGCTGCGCCAGCCTCTGTAAGCCGCAAGCCGCTGCGTTCGCGGGTAAACAGCGGCATGCCGACCCGGTCTTCCAGCAGGCGGATCTGCTGGCTGACGGCACCTGAGGTGACATTCAGCGTTTGCGCGGCCGCCTTGATGCTGCCTTGCTGGCCTACTTCGACAAATGCTCGCAAGGCGAGAAGGGGCAGTGAAGCTGCCATAGGCTTTAGTTTTCCTGAATCTGGTGTGCAGAAATGATCGTTTCCGCTGACACACAGCGAAAGCGATGATGTTCCGAGTTTAGAGATGCTGTGCAAGTTCAGTAAAACTATATCTAACCGGACGCCCTGCATGAACCCCATGATCACGTTGTATACCGACAGCTCGCCCAATGGTTTCAAGATCACCATTGCCCTGGAGGAACTCGGTTTAACCTACCACCTGCGGCACGTAAACATTGACCAGGGCGAGAACCGCAGCCCGGCGTTTTTGCGCCTCAACCCCCACGGACGCATCCCGGTGCTGGTCGACGCCAGCAGTGGCATCACATTGTTTGAATCGGCAGCCATCCTGCTGTATCTGGCCGATATCACTGGCCGACTCTTGCCCGTCGAACCCGCCAAACGCTGGGAAGCCACCCAGTGGCTGATGTTTCATGCTGCCAGCGTGGGGCCTGTGATGGGTCAGCGCGTTCACTTCGAGCTGTTTGCCGCAGACAAAATTCCCCAGGCCATTTCACGCTACCGGCGCCTGATGGATGAAGCCTTTACCACCCTGGACAACCGCCTGGCCGAGCACCCCTATCTGGCCGGTGACGAGTACTCGATTGCCGATATTGCCCAGTTTGGCTGGACCCATATCGCGCAGGTCATCGACTTCGATTTCAGCGCCTATAAGCACCTGAGCGCCTGGTACCAGCGCATTGGCGCCAGACCTGCAGTGCAGCGCGGCATCGCTCTGCCTACTCGCGCCACCGGCGCTTGAACCAGGGGATCAATATGAACACTACAGATCAGGCCACAGGCCAGTCGTCGCCCGCATTTGCCAGCCACCGCGGTTATCGGCGCATGTTCGCGGCCAATCAGCTGACCCTCGGGATATTTCTGCCATTGCGCTTTTACAAGGGCGACATGGCGGTACTGGCCGGGCAGGGCGAGCGGGTTCGCGACATCGACCGATATGGTTTTGCCGCAGTCTGGGTGCGCGACGTGCCGTTGTTCGATCCTGCCTTCGGTGATGCGGGGCAAGTATTCGACCCCTTTACCTACCTGGCGTTTCTGGCGGCTCACACCCGCTCGATTGCGCTGGCAACCGGCAGTGCAATCTTTTCGTTGCGCCATCCCATAGATCTGGCCAAGGCCAGCGCCACCATCGATCAGTTGTCGAACGGGCGCCTGGTCATGGGTATCGCCTCGGGAGACCGGGCCATTGAGTTTCCCGCCTATGGTCTGGAGCACGCCCGGCGGGGTGAGCGGTTTGCCCAGAGCGTGACGTATTTCCGCCAACTGATGCAGGCCCGTGCGCCGGTTATCGATTCGGCACTGGGGCATATGGCCGGAGCCGAATTTCTGCCCCGGCCCGTGGCGGGTGCCATCCCCCTGATGGTCACCGGTTCATCCCGTCAGTCACTGGCCTGGATTGGCGAGCATGCCGATGGCTGGCTGACCTTTCCCGAATCGACCCACGACCGCGCAGGGCCGCAACGCCTGGGCGAAAAGATCCGGGCCTGGCGCCAGTTGATCCCGGACGGCGGGTTCAGGCCGCACATGACCAATGAATGGCTCGACCTGGTTGATGATCCCGATTATCCCCGCACCTCTTTACAGGACGGTTATGTGTTGCGCACCGGGCGCAATGGCCTGATTGATCTGCTGGGTGAATGGCAAGCAGCAGGGGTCAACCATGCGGCCCTGGGTATCCAGTTTTCGGCGCGGCCTGCGGCAGAGGTCATACAGGAGCTGGCAGAGCACGTGTTGCCGCATTTTCCTTCCCATCAGGGGCCGGGCCGTGTCGGGCCAGCATGGTGAAGGCACCTGTCAGGCCACTGCCTTGATCTCAACAACCGGGTCACTGCGCGTGCGTGACACACTCAGGCCCAGCAGCCCGCCGAGCACTAGCGCGCCGGCCATAAAGTACATTGCCGCCTGGGTGTTGCCGGTCAACTGCGTCAACCAGCCGACCACAATGGTGCTGAAAAATCCGGCGACATTGCCCAGGGAGTTGATCAGCGCGATCCCCGCAGCGGCGGCTGCACCGCCCACCACCGCGGTAGGCATGCCCCAGAACACCGGCAAGCTGCTGATCATAGCTGCTGTGCCGACGGTCAGGCCGATCATTGACAGCCACAGGCTGGCGCCGAACAGGGTGCCAAATACCACCCCGCCAGCGCCGATAAAGGCGCAGATTGCCAGGT
This sequence comes from Pseudomonas sp. FSL R10-0056, assembly GCF_009600105.1. Lineage (NCBI taxonomy): Bacteria > Pseudomonadati > Pseudomonadota > Gammaproteobacteria > Pseudomonadales > Pseudomonadaceae > Pseudomonas > Pseudomonas sp. FSL R10-0056. The sequence goes on along the minus strand of NZ_WIWL01000210.1, from coordinate 20,063 downwards.
GCCAGCGATACTCGCGAACACGGTCGCTGCTGCGTCCCACCAGCACCATGCTCACCGCGGCCACGGAATAGGGAATAGCACTCAACACGCCAATGGCCCAGGGTTCGGCGACACCGCTGTTGCGGATAATGGTCGGCATCCAGAAACTGATCACGTACTGGCCCAGCACCAGGCAAAAGTACACCGCCCCCAGCAGCCAGATTTTCGGGTTGAGCAGACCATCGCGTACGGAGTGGTGGGATTTGGCACGGGTTTCGCGATCCAGCGCCGCCTGCATGCCGCGTTTTTCTTCGGCGCTGAGCCAGCGGGCGTCGGCAATCCGGTCGCGCAGCAGAAAGAACACGGCGGCGCCCAGGGCCACCGCCGGCAAGCCTTCGATCACGAACAGCCATTGCCAGCCGGCGTACCCTGCCACGCCATCGAGGGTTTGCATGATCAAGCCGGAAATCAGCGAGCCCAGCATGCTGGAGATCGGCAGGGCGGCGATAAACAGTGAAATCATCACGCCCCGGCGATGGCTCGGAAACCAGGTGGTGAGATAGAAAATAATCCCCGGGAAAAAGCCTGCTTCGGCAATGCCGATCAAAAAGCGCAGCAGGTAGAAGCTCATGGGGGTTTCGACAAACATCATGGCCGCTGACAGCAGGCCCCAGGTCATCATGATCCGCGCGATCCAGCGCCGGGCGCCAAACCTGTGCAGGGCGATATTGCTGGGGATTTCGAACATCAGGTAGCCGACAAAAAACACCCCGGCACCGAGCCCGTACACCGCCTCGCTGAACTTGAGGTCATCAAGCATCTGCAGTTTGGCAAAGCCCACATTGACCCGGTCCAGGTAGGCGACCAGATAACAGACCATCAGCAACGGAATGACTCGCCAGGCGGTTTTGCGGTAGGCCGAATGCAGTGCATGGTCCGGCATGTCAGCAGGGGGTGGCGGTAGGGTGTTCATCTGGAGCCTCTTTTTTGTTGTTGTAGGGGCAGGTGTGCAATCACCGATCAGCGCGCACGGCCTCCCGGCCATTCGCCGCACGCGCACATGGCGTGCACGACTTCGCGGATCAACTCACTGATCAGGGTTTTAAGATGGCTGGCGGGCATCGAAGCGCAACTGCAGATACCCAGGGTTCGGGTCAAGCCGTCAGCGGCAATGCGGTGGGCCACCAGCCGACCGTCATCGATTTCACGCACGGCCAGGTTCAACGGCATGATGGTGTGACCGATACCGGCCTCGACCGCGCTTTTGAGGATATGCACGGAGTTGACCTCCATGACGATTTCGCCCACGGCCAGCCCGTGCTGTTTTACCGCGTGCTCGACCAGCGTGCGGGTGCAGTGACTGTGGGCCTGACTGGGAAATACCAGCGGCCGGGCCAGCGCCTGCGCCAGGCAAACCTCACCGGCAGCGGGGGCGTCGGCGGCATCGGCACGGTGGATCAGGTAAAAATCTTCTTCGATCAATGCGCTGAACAACACTTGCGGGGGCAGGTCGATGGCGCTGAACAGGGCCAGGTCAATGCGCCCGTGCAGTAACTGGTCCATGACGTTGCCGGTCAGCTCTTCGTTGAGATGGAATGCCACCTGCGGGTAACGGGCGGCCACGGCGCGCATCAGCGGCATGGCAAGGAGGGTGGCGACGCTTTGCGGCAGCGCCACGATAATCGAGCCACTGACCGAGTCGGGGCTGCTGCTGACGGCAGCCCGGGCATCGCTCAGATGCTTGAGCATGCCCTGGGCGTATTCGTAGAAGACCTTGCCGGCCTCGCTGGCGACTACGCCGTTGTGGCTGCGATGGAACAACTGAACCCCCAGATCGTCCTCCAGCGCCGACATCTGCTTGCTCAAGGCCGATTGCGCCACATGCACCTGGCGGGCGGCTTTGGACAGGCTGCCGCAATCGATCACGGCGACAAAGTATTTGATCTGGCGGATTTCCATTGCGGTGCTTCCTGCAGGACTCGGATATGCGGGCCGGTGATGGTACCGCGGGTCAGCCTGCAGAGCGCCCTCGAGGGAATATCTTGCCGGGGTTCATCAGCTGTTTCGGGTCGAGCGCCGCCTTGATCGACTGCATGACGTCCACGGCGTTTTGCCCGTGTTCAACGGCCATAAAGTGCTGTTTGGTCAAGCCGATGCCGTGCTCGCCGGTGCAACTGCCCTGCAGGGCAATGGCCCGCTCGGCCAGGCGATGGGCCACGCCTTCGGCGCGTTCGATTTCGTCGGGGTTGTGCGGGTCGACCAGGATCACGGCATGGAAGTTACCATCGCCCACATGACCGAAAATCGGTGCGAGAAAGCCGTTTTGCGCAAGGTCCGCTGCCGTCGCTTCAATGCACTCGGCCAGTCGTGAAATCGGTACCACGGCATCGGTGGTCAGGGCGCGGCAACCGGGGCGCAGGGCGAGGGCGGCGAAGTAGCCGTCATGCCGGGCCTGCCACAGACGGCTGCGATCCTCCGGATGCACGGCCCACTCGAAGTCCATGCCCTGATGTTCATCGGCAACCATGCGCACGGTCTCGATCTGTTCTTTCACGCCGGCTTCAGAGCCATGCAGTTCAAAGAGCAGCGACGGCGCCTCGCGCAACTGCGTGCTGCTGTAGGCGTTGAGGGCGCGCATGGTCAAGGCATCGAGCAGTTCAATGCGGGCGACCGGCACACCGAGCTGGATGATCTGGATCACGGCGCGTACGGCCAGATCCACGCTGGGAAAGCGGCACACGGCAGCTGAAATGGCTTCAGGAATCGGGTGCAACTTGACGGTCAGTTCTGCGATGGTCGCCAGCGTCCCGCCCGAGCCGACCAGTAAATGGGTCAAGTCATAGCCGGCGGAAGACTTGCGCGCCCGCCCGCCGGTGTTGATCACCCGGCCGTCGGCCAACACTGCCGTCATGGCCAGCACGTTTTCGCGCATGGTGCCGTAGCGCACGGCGTTGGTCCCGGAAGCACGGGTCGCCGCCATGCCGCCCAGTGACGCATCGGCCCCGGGGTCGATAGGGAAAAACAGCCCGGTGCCGTGCAACGCCGCATTCAACTGTTTGCGGGTCACCCCCGGTTGTACAGTGGCGTCCATATCGTCAACGCGAATGGCAAGCACCTGGTTCATGCCCGAGACATCAATGCTGACGCCACCGTGGGAGGCTTGCAGCCAGCCTTCCAGCGAGGTGCCGCTGCCATAGGCGATCATCGGCGTATCGTGGCGATAACAGGCGCTGCTGATACTGACGATATCCTCAAGGCTGTTGGCATAGGCCACGGCATCCGGCGGCATGGGGTCTAGTGCGGAAATATCGCTGCCGTGGTGCTCGCGCACGCTGGCCGAGGTGGAGAAGCGGGTGCCGAGCAATTGGCCCAGCTCCTCGCGCAATGATTCGGCCAGGGGCGGGTGTTCGCAGGCAGCAGGATGGGTCATCAGACAATCTCCGGTTGTTGTGCACCGCGTAAAACGCGGCGGCATTATCAGGGAGTTATGACTTATCTTAGGCAGCCTTGGGTACACACTCGTAGTGCTGAATTCAGATGGATCCATCTGTTTTTGAGATGGCCTGTGACAGGCGTAATGATCAAGAAGGAACTTGAGTTGAGTGACTGGGAAGCCTATTACCAGGCAAGTGAACAGCGCGGGCAATCGCCCTTGCTGAGTAGGGCCTTGAACCTGATCAGCGCGAATGAGGGTTCACGTCAGGCCGTGGACCTGGGTTGTGGGGCCGGAATGGAAACCCGGCAATTGCTGGCCGCAGGCTGGGACGTACTGGCCATTGACCGCGAAGCCGGCGCCATTGCGCGAACATCTGCATTGTCACAAGGTGTCAGCGGTGGGCGGCTGGCGACCCTGGCCTGCGATTTTGAACAGCTGACGCAGTTACCTGCATCCAGATTGATCCATGCCGGTCTCGCCTTGCCGTTCTGTCGGCCAGACTATTTTGAAACCCTTTGGCGGCTTGTTACTGCGGCGCTTGAACCGGGTGGTGTATTTGTCGGCCATCTGTTTGGCGAGCGGCACGGCTGGGCGGCACTTGCCCATATGACCTTTCAGACCGAAGCGCAGGCGCGCTTGCTGTGCGGTAATCTTGAGCTGCATCTGTTGCGCGAATTCGAGCAACCGGGTGCCAGTTTGCAGGGGGACATCGCCTGGCACCGCTTCGATATCATTGCCAGCAAGCCGCAAGGCGACGATAAATACCGTACTGAACAAAGGAGCCTGTGATGAAGGGAAGTTGCGCCTGCGGTGCCGTTGGCTATGAAATTGATCGTATCGACCTGCCTGTAAGCCATTGTCATTGCCAGTCGTGCCGCAAAACCCATGCTGCTGCGTTTGTCACCACGGCCGGTGTTTTGCGTGAGCACTTCCATTGGACGAGGGGGCAGGAAAAGCTCAGCAACTACGAGTCTTCCCCCGGCAAGCTGCGGCGCTTTTGCTCGCTGTGCGGTTGTCACCTTGTGGCTGAACGTGACACAGCCGCGGCTGTGATTGTTCGTGTTGCGACCCTGGACGAGGACCCGGGCGATCGCCCGCAATACCATATCTGGGCTGAGCATGATGTCCCATGGCTTGAACATGAAGACCTTGCGGTCTACCCGCAATGGCAGCCGGGGCGCTAGGGCTTCAGTGGCATTATTTAACTTTTATCAGGGAGATAACCGTTAGTGACCCGTGCATCTGTTCATACCCTGCGTCCGCTGCCCGAGCTTGATTACCATGACAGCAGATCGGTGCTGCTGCCTGTGCAGATCACGGCGCTGCAAGCCTGGAACCTGATGACGGCCGGGCAGGGGCCGCTGATGCGCCTGGCGTTTCGAACCCGAGACGGGATTTCTTCGTTATTTGGCGTAAAGCGCATTGGCGGTTTCTCCGGTACCCGGCGCGAGGCCGTGCAGGCAGGCGACTACCTGGATTTCTTTCTGGTAGAGCACAGCGCCCCCGAGGTATTGGTGCTGACCGAGCGTGACCGGCATCTGGATGTGATGACCTGTGTGTCGATGGCTGATCGGGTACTGACAATCACCTCCTCTGTGGTCACCCATAACACCTTTGGCCGTCTGTATATGCTGCCGGTGGGGCCGGCGCACAAACTTATTGTCAACAGCTACCTCAAGCGCCTGAAGCGCAAGCTGCAAGGGATGGAGCCCTGAATTTATGAACATAGCCATAAGACTTGCCAATCAGGCAGATATCCCGACAATTTTTGTCATCCGTACCCGCGTCAGGGAGAACCCTCTTTCTCACCAACAGTTAACTGAAATGGGCATTACCCCTGACGCCATAGGCCAGGCGATGGAAGCCGCTCCCTGTATCTGGGTGGCCGAGGTCGAGGGTGTTACGGTGGGGTTTGCCATGGCCGATGCCGAGGATGGCTGTGTCTTTGCCGCATTTGTCCTGGCCGAATTCGAGGGGCTCGGGCTGGGTCGCAGACTGATGGCGAAGGCCGAGGCGTTTCTGTTTCAGCATCACCCCACGATTTGGCTGGAGACCGCTGAAAACAGCCGTGCCAGCGGTTTTTATCGGCACCTTGGCTGGCAGGCGGTGGCGAATTTGCCTGAAGGTGATGTTCGTTTTGAAAAATCACGGACGTAGCAGGGAAGGGTATGCACATTCGATTGACGCAAGCCAGTGACTGGATGCTGTTGAAGCAGGTTCGCCTGGCAGCGCTTCTGGATGCCCCGACGGCATTTGGCGTGAGCTATCAAACGGCGGCCAGTTACACCGACGAGCAGTGGCAAGAGCGCGCTGATTCAGGGGCGGGGACGCAATTCTGGCTGGCCATCGAGGACAGCAAGGCGGTGGGCATGATCGGTGCCGGGGTGAGCGAAAACCGGCGCTATAACTTGATCGGCATGTGGGTCGAGCCCGGCGTGCGCGGCGCCGATGTGGCCGCCCGGCTGGTTGGCGCAGTCAAGACCCGGGCGCTGCAGGGCGGGCATGAGTACGTTTATCTCGAGGTAGCCCCGGACAACGCAAGAGCTGCCAGCTTCTACCTGAAGCAAGGGTTCAGGTTCAGGGATGAATGGGAACCCTTGGCAAGTCATCCCTCTATCAGGTTGCAGACGATGTGCTGGGTTGTGACTCCAGACAGCCCCTGAAATCGGCTACACACTCCTCTCGTCGAAATATCTGTCAGAAAAATTGACCAGAATGATCCTACGCAGTTTACTGTATGTTCATACAGTTATCGTAAGGCGTGCGTCATGAGCTTCACTTCCCTGGGTCCCATTGCTGAAGATGGCGTTCGCCTGCCACTTTGCTCCTTCAAAGTCCCCGCCGGGTTTCCGTCACCGGCGGCGGATCATATCGAGAAGGAAATTTCCCTCGATGAACTGCTCGGTATCCGTGCGCCCCATGTGTATCTGGTGCGCATCGACGGCGACAGTATGCAGGGTGTGGGGATTTTCTCAGGGGATCTGGCGGTGGTGGACCGTGCTATCGAGCCCGGGCATGGCCATGTGGTGGTGGCGCTGCTCAATAACGAGCCGATATGCAAACGTCTGTGCCTGCGTGGCAAGAGCGTTGTGCTGCAATCCGAAAACCCGAAGTATCCGGACCGGTATGTACTCGAAGGTGATGAACTGACAGTCTGGGGCGTGATTACCTATACCGTGCGTAGCCATGGCCACTAAGCCTGCGCCGGTTTTTGCCCTGATCGATTGCAACAGTTTTTACGCCAGCTGTGAGCGTGTGTTCAGGCCCGACCTGGCCAAGGTGCCCATTGTGGTGCTGAGCAACAACGACGGCTGCGTGATCGCCCGCAGTTATGACGCCAAGCCTCACGTGAAAATGGGCGAGCCGTATTTCCAGATCAAGGATCGGCTCGAGCAACTGGGGATTGTGGCGTTCTCGTCCAACTATGCGTTGTATGGCGACATGAGCGAGCGTGTCATGAGCCTGATCGAGGCGATGTTGCCGGCTGTCGAGGTCTACAGCATCGACGAGTCCTTTGCCGACCTGAGCGGTATCGTTGACGCCACCGCCATGGGCCGTCAGTTGCGCAGTCGCATCCTGCAATGCACGGGCATTCCGGTGGGGGTCGGCATCGCGCATACCAAGACCCTGGCCAAGCTGGCGAATCACACCGCCAAGCGCTTGCAGGCCCACACGGGGGGCGTGGTGAACCTGTGTGGCGACCATGAACGTGACTGGGTACTGCGCAATACCGCGGTGTCGGAGGTCTGGGGCGTTGGCCGACGCATGACCGCGCATCTTGAAGGTATGGGGATTCGCACAGCGATGGACCTGGCCAAAGCGGACCCGTGGTCGCTGCGCAAAAAATTCAGCGTGGTGATCGAAAAAACGGCCCGTGAATTGAACGGTACATCCTGCCTGGCCCTGGACGAGCCCGACCCGCCCAAGCAGGAGATCTGCTGCAGCCGCATGTTTGGCAAGCGCCTGACCGAGCTGGCACCGATCAAGGAGGCCGTAGCCACCTATATGATGCGTGCCTCGGAAAAACTCAGGGCACAAAAGTCATACTGCCAAAAAGTCCGGGTCAGCATTCGTACCGGCATGTTCAACCCGGACGAGGCGAAGTACGCCAAGGGCGTGGTGGTGACCTTGCCCTATCCTACCGATGATGTGCGGTTACTCACCAGAGCAGCGGTGGATGCTCTGGAGCATGTGTTTCAGCCCGGCTTCAGATACAGCAAGGCCGAAGTGTTGTTGCTCGACCTGCGCCAGCCGGGGGAGTTTTCCGACGATCTGTTTGCCGTCAATCAACCGGCAGAAGCTTCACGGGTGATGGCGGTACTGGATGCCATCAATGGCCGCTGGGGCAGGGGCACGTTACGGGCCGCCAGCGTGCCGGGCAAACCCGACTGGGGGATGCGCCGGGAGATGATGAGCCAGAGTTATACGACGCGGGTGGATCAGCTTTGGCAGGTTTCGTGCCGATAAATACGGCCGTTGATTGTGCAGAACTGTGGGCAGTGAACTGTACGCGCAAAGTGGAGATCCGGTGTGTGAAGTTCAAACATATGGCCTGCTCAGAACACTGGGCTGTCGTGTGCTGCTGGTTTGCTTGTTGAAGACTCAAGAAAAATCAAGGTAGGAAAACCCTGAATTAATAGTGGGGTTATTCTTGCGCTTGCTCCTGGCAGTTGAATGTTAGTACTGATGCTGTACTAATGGTGTTGCCCTGTTATACCCATTGCCGAACAGGCACTGGTTTTAATTGCAAGAGTGGCGGGCTATCAAGACTATCAAGAAAAGTCAAAAAAGCAGATGCAGGTACGTGCCTGCTATCAGGCAAGGTCAGGATTAAAGATGATAAACACAGTTGCATTGTATTGGTTGCTCACTTATGCGATTTAAATGGATTGTTTTTGTTGTCGGGCTGGTCGCATTATCTTCTTTTGCATTTTATGGGTTGTTTGATCGGTCTGATGAAGTGAGCCATATCGTTGCGCCAGTAACGAAAATCGACATGGAAAGTCTGGTTTTGGCAACAGGCCCGATAGTCGCAACGGGCTTGGTCGATGTCGGCGCGCAGGTTAATGGTCAAGTTAAAACAATCCATGTGCGACTGGGTGACAAGGTCAAAAAAGGCCAGGTATTAGTGGAGATTGATCCGGAGCTTCAGGAAAATGCCTTGAGCAAGGCGAAAGCCAGCCGCGATCTTGTACTGGCACAGCAAAAGGCCAAGGAAAAAGCGCGCCAGCGCGCAGAGAGGGTATTTACCCGCCAGCAAGCGCTGTATCAGGCAGATGCCAGCGCAAAAAGAGACCTTGAGCAAGCCGAGGTGGAGCTGGAAAATGCCCGGGCTGAAGTCTTCGTTCTAAAAAGCCAGATTCATTTGGCTCAAATCGAGATGGATAGCGCAGTGGCTAATCTCGGGTATACGAAAATCAAGGCGCCTGCCGATGGCGAAATCATCGCTATTGTGACTAAAGAGGGCCAGACAATTGTGTCCGCCCAGACATCACCGACCATTCTGATTATGGGCAATATGGACAGGATGACAGTCAAGGCCAGAATATCCGAGTCGGATATTGTACGAGTGCAGGAGGGGCAAAAGGTTGTTTTTACCGTGATCGGTGCACCGGAGCTGTCTTTCGAATCGAAAATTCTTGCCGTTGAACTTCTGCCGGAGTCCGTCGTTACTGACAGCAAAGAACTCTCAAAGCCCAATGCAACGTCCAATGTTCCTGTTTACTACAATGCTACGTTTGAAGTTGATAACCCTGATCGTCTGCTCAAGCCTTTGATGACAGCCAACGTTAAAATCACTCAGGAAAGCGTTGGCCAGGTAATGGCAATTCCTTTAGCCGCTCTCGGAAAAAAGCAGTCTGCGGGCAATCTTTATGAAGTGCGTATATTGACGGAGCAGAAAGAAGTGGTTGCAAGATCCATTGCGATCGGTCTGCGAAACAATACGCATGTGCAAGTTAAGTCGGGGCTTGAGCTAGGCGACAATGTCATTATCGAATAGGCGTTGATTGACGTTGTGCTGTGGGAGTCATTGTTAATATTTATTTGTCGGGTAGTGTATGGAATGTCTCAGGAAAATAAAGTTTCGAACTCGGCCCACGAAGGATGCCGTAAAGCCTGGCAACCTGCCAGAGGAAAACCTGAGCTTATCCGCGCCATTAATCCAATTGATAAATGTCAGCAGGAGCTATTTCAATGGTCATTCATCTACAGAGGCTTTACGAGACGTCAACCTGAATATCCGTGCAGGTGAGATGGTTGCAATTGTCGGGACATCGGGCTCGGGAAAATCGACCCTTCTCAATATTCTGGGGTGCCTTGTCCCGCCTTCGCAAGGGCAATACATCCTGCACGGGCGGAGTGTGACCCGTCTGACGAATAATGAGTTGGCAGATTTGCGCAGGGGCACTTTCGGATTCGTATTCCAGCGCTACCATTTGCTGGGCCACCTGAATGCTGAAGAAAACGTTTTGTCTCCAGGCCTTTATGTCGAAGGGGAGAAGAAAACACTGCGTGCACGCGCACAAATGCTGTTGAACAGTCTTGGGTTGAGTGACCGCTTGCACTTCTTTCCGGGACAGTTGTCAGGTGGGCAGCAACAGCGTGTCAGCATTGCGCGTGCACTGATGAATGGCGGCGACATCATATTGGCCGATGAGCCGACCGGTGCGCTGGATACCAAGAGCGGTGAGGAGGTGATGGCCGCCTTATGTGAACTGAATGCAAAAGGGCATACCGTCATTATTGTTACGCACAATAATGACATTGCTTCATATGCGCAGCGGCTGATTCATATTCAGGATGGCTGCATCTCTTCGGATACAGGCAATCACCCTGCCTCGTCAACGGCAGGGCCGCGAGGGGGGCCCGGGTTGAAACCTGCACAGGGCTCCTCGATAAACATGCTGTCAGGCTGGGTGGAGGCAATTAAAATTGCTTTTTCGTGGCTGGTCAGAAAGCCCTTGCATGCGGGATTGACGGTACTGGGAATCGTCATCGGCATTGCTGCGGTTTCATCGGTTATTGCCCTGGGTGAGGGTGCACGCGACCGCATAGTTCAAGAGATCAGCGCCCTGGGTGCTGACACCATCGATATTTACTCCGGGAAGGACTGGGGTGATATCTACAAGGGTTCAAACAAAGCGCTGAGTGAATCTGATGTGGACTATCTGCGATCACTTCCCTACGTTGACAGCATCTCCCCGGTCACTTCTGCGACAGCCACCATTACATCAAAAAACGCCAACCTTTCAGCTCAGGTATTGGGTGTCGGTGAAGCGTTTGCCAGGGTGAGAGGCGAGGTATTTGCGCAAGGTACTTTTTTTTCCAGTGATGATGTTAAACGGCAGGCGCAAGTTGCAGTCATTGATGAAAATATGCGCAAAAGACTTTTCCCGAGCTGGGAGGACCCGATTGGAAAAGTCATATTGGTAGGCCCGATGCCGGCAATCGTCATAGCGGTTATCAAGAATACACCGTCTTCATTTGGTGAGGCGCCTGTTCTGCAGATGTATATGCCTTATACCACGTTGATGTCACGTATTTCGGGTCAGTCATTTCTTGAGAGCATTGTAGTGCGCGTGGCTGGTGGGATTTCAAACGAACTGGCCGAAAGTAATATCAATCGTCTTTTGGAACTCAAACGCGGCAGCAAAGATTTTTTCACAAGTTCTGCAGACTCAATACTCCGGTCGGTGACCAGTGCTACCAGAGTCTTGAACGTGCTGAGCATATCGGTCGCATCGATTTCTCTCCTGGTTGGAGGAATTGGCTTGATGAATATGATGCTTTACTCAGTAGCAGAGCGAACCTATGAAGTAGGCGTTCGTATGGCGTTCGGTGCCCGTCGACGAGATATCATGCAGCAGTTTCTCAGCGAATCCTGTTTGCTGTGCATATTTGGCGGTGGTTTTGGGTTTTTGCTGGCCCTGCTTGCCGGGGAAATTTTAGGCGGATTACAAACTGATTTTCCGCTTAAATTTTCTTATTGGTCGTTCATGGTAGCGTTTGCAAGTTCTACCGTTATTGGTCTTGTATTTGGTTATATACCTGCTCGAAATGCCGCCAGGCTGGATCCTGTCGAGGCTTTGTCCCGGGCGTAAGTCAATGGGTTTGCCATCGTAATCATTCAACATGAAGTCGATGCCTTACTGGACGCAGTCAACACTGCGCTCCAATGTTCTTGAGAATATCATTGTGATTACTAGATATTACCCTGCTGTGTTTTGTAGCGTGATGCTGTTGGCAGGTTGTAGCACTCATCTGCCCGATGTGAACGCTGTCAAATCACAACTGGCGCTGCCTGCAAAATGGCGTAATGCATTACCTGAGGGTAAAGATATAAAGCAGACACAGCATTGGTGGCGCTCATTTCAGGACCCTGACCTGGACGCTCTAGTGGAACGTGTACTGCGCAATAATAATAACCTGGCAGCGGCTGCATACAGGGTCAAAAAGGCAGAGGCACAAGCGGGTATTGTCAGGACGAATTTAACACCAGATGTATCAAGTGGATTCAAACTGAGCAGTAGCAAGGAACTGAACAGAGGAAGTTCGGAACAAAAGGCTTTTACCAGCACATTCTCCTTGAGCTACGAGCTGGATTTATGGGGGCGTCTTGCAAAGGCTCGCGATATCTCGGCCTGGGAAGCCATGGCGACCCGGGAGGATCGTGAGCACATCGCGATGCAACTGATCGGTACAACAATGGAGCTGTACTGGCGATTAGCGTTTTTGAATGAAAGCATTGAAATTAACGACACCAGCATTGCCAGCGCCCGTTCAATCCTTGAGCTGGCACGCCTGGGTGAATCCGTTGGGCAGGAGGGGCGTCTTCAGTCGATTCAGGCAGAGCAACAGTTAAGTGTACTGCTGGCCGATAAAACAGGGCGGCTTCAACAGCGTGAAGAAAGCCGCAATGCCTTGTTGGTTTTATTGGCGTCGCCTATGGGATGGGATGACACGATCAAGATTCGTCCAGTTCCGACTCAACCGTCTACAGCGCTACGGTCGGAGATACCTGCCCACATTCTGAGCCAGCGACCCGACATGAGGGCTGCTGAACTCAGGTTGCGCGCTCATTTCAGCAATATTGAGATCCAGCAAAGAAACCTCTATCCGGCAGTGAATCTTACGGCAGGTATCACTGGAGGAGGGACACGCGAACTGTCAAATATTCTGCGAAATCCGGTGGGTTTTTTTACGGCAGATTTACTGCTTCCGTTTTTTGAGTTCAATAAAGGCAAGTTGCAAGTTGAAATCGCCGAAGCAACGTACCAGGAGAGTATCGAGTTATACAAAAAGCAGTTGCTTGATGCACTGCAGGATGTTGAGAACTCACTGTCGGCCTATAAACAGCTCACCGATGAGGGGCTCTACCTGGCCCGTGCCCATGAATCTTCATCCCGGGCAGAGCGCATTGCTGAAATACGCTATCGCCTTGGGCAGTCGAATATAAAAGAATGGCTGGATCAACAGGATGCGAAGCGCAGTATCGAACTGCGACTGGGTAAGAGTCGCACTGATCGGTTGATTGCCATGGTCAAGTTTCATCAGTCTATCGGTGGCGGCTGCGGTGATGGATGCGCTGATGCCTTGCGATGAAAGGTACCTGGGCAGGTGCTTCAGGTTTATTTGCCGGCTGTGTGCGTTAAGTGCTCGCAGGCCTGGTTGATGTGTGAGTTTCAACTCAAGCCATGCGTTTAATTGAATTTAATGTTTTCCGGGGCCGGCCAATCCTGCTGCACGTCAGCGCACAGCCATGCAAAACCTCCTGATCGCCTCGCAGGCCCGGCGCAACACGGCGTCATCCAGGGCATAGGCAATACGGATATAGGGCCCCAGGCCAAAGGCGCTGCCATGCACCACGGCTACACCGGCTTCGTCGAGCAGGGCCAGGGCCACGTCTTCATCGGTGGACAGCACCCTGCCTGCGGGCGAGGTGCGGCCGATCAGTCCGGCGCAGCAGGCGAACGCGTAGAAGGCGCCTGCCGGGCTGGTGCATTCAAGGCCCGGTATGCTATTGAGCTGGTCGACCATCAGATCGCGGCGCTTCTGGAACGCGATACGGCTGCTGTGGATAAAGTCCTTGGGGCCTTCCAGAGCGGCGAGAGCGGCCTGCTGCGAGATTGAGCCGGCTCCCGAAGTCTGCTGGCCTTGCAATGTTTCCATGGCTTGCAACAGCCAGCGCGGGCCTGTGGCAAAACCGATACGCCAGCCGGTCATGGCGTAGGCCTTGGACACGCCGTTCATGGTCAGGGTGCGCGCTGCCAGGCGTGGTTCAACCTGGGCCAGGGTATGGAACAGCTGATCATCGAAGATCAGGTGTTCGTAGATATCATCCGCCAGGATCAATACATGAGGATGGGCCAGCAGCACATCGGCCAGTGCCGCCAGCTCGTCGCGGCTGTACACCGCCCCCGTCGGGTTGGAGGGCGAGTTGAGGATCAGCCAGCGCGTTTGCGGGGTGATTGCCGCTGCCAGTGCCGCTGCGGTCAGCTTGAAACCGGACGCTGCGTGGCAGGTCACGAAGCAGCTTTGTGCGCCGCATAACTGAACCATCTCGGGATAACTGACCCAGTAAGGCGCCGGGATGATGACCTGATCTCCCTCATTGAGGGTCGCGGCCAGGGCATTGTAGATCACCTGTTTGCCACCGTTGCAGACCAGGGTGTCCTGCCAGCCGACATCCAGGCCGTTTTCACCACGGAATTTGGCTGCCACCGCTTCTCGCAGTGAACGTGCGCCAGCGACCTGGGTGTAGCGGGTGTGGCCCTGGCCTATGGCGCGGATTGCAGCGTCGCGCACAGGCTCGGGCGTATCGAAGTCCGGTTCGCCAGCGCACAGTGAAATGATCGTGGCGCCTTGGGCGCGGCGCTCTGCAACACGGTCGATGATCCGATAGGTGGCCGAGGGCAGGGCGCTTGCCAGGTGCCGGTTGAGCCGCTGGATATCGCTGCTCATGGGCGGTGTCTCCAGTGAGTCAGGTTCATCAGTTCGAGCGTGGAGCGGCCTTCAGTCAGTGCCTGCATCATATGGGCTTCCTTGTCGGCACGGGATTCGCCTTCGGCGAAGGTACGTGCGGCGTGTGCCTTGGGAATGATGATCACACCATCGTCGTCAGCCACCAGCAGATCCCCCGGCGCCACCTCTGCGCCGTTGAAATTGAAAGCCTGGCCTACCGAGGTGGCGCTGGCCTTGACGGTGCCTCTGACCGAGATGCCGCGGGCAAATACCGGAAACCGGCGCGCCTTCAAGGCCGCGATATCACGTACCCCGCCGTCGATGACCAGGCCGACCACACCGGCTGCCTGTGCCGCTACGGTAAGGACTTCGCCCCAGTAACCGGCAATAAAATTACCGGTACCCACTACCAGCACACTGCCGCGGGGCACTTGTTCCAGTGCCAGGTGCAGGGCCAGGTTATCGCCAGGAGCGCATTGCAGCGGGTACGCCGGCGCGGCGATAAAGGCGCCATCCCAGATCGGGCGGATGCCGCTGTCCACGGCACAGGCCAGGTGTGATGCCTCATACAGGGTCGAACTGCCGAGGATTCTGGCCCGTTCGTGGTAGTTCAGGGGCAGGGCGAGTGTGCTCATCAGGCTTTCCTCTGCAGGCTGTGGTAGCCCAGTGCAGCGCGGGCGCTTGCAAGGGTCTGGCCTTGACTGATCAAGGTACGGATTTGCGCTTCGACGGTTTCAATCTGCCGCGCACAGGCGGCCACTTGTGCGGCATGGGCGCGGGGTACGATCACTACGCCATTGGCGTCGGCCACCACGATGTCACGGGCACAGACGCGGGCGGTGCCAATGGAAACGGGCTGGTTGATCGACTGCACCTGGACACGGTCCTTGCCGGTGCGCATAAAGCGGCCCTTGCTGAAGATCGGATAACCGTCTCCCAGCGCCTTGTTCACGTCACGGCAAACACCGTCGATAACCGTGGCAGCGATGTTTCGGCTGCCGGCGTACTGGGTCATGATGTCGCCCCATACGGTGCAGTCGGTGCGCCCGGCATTGTCGATCACCACTACGTCACCGGGCAGAACTTGCTCGATAAAGTCGCCCACGGTCCCGGCAGGCACGCTGGCCGGGACGTACTGCACCGTGAATGCCGGCCCGACAATAACCCTGCTGTAGTTGCCCAGCGGCATCACGCCCAGGCATTGGCCGGGCAGGCCGAGCTTGTCCAGGGCATCGGAAACCCCCGGCGTGTCCAGGCCCTCAAACAGGGCGACCAGTGCTTGATCTTCAGGGTTCATCAGACGTGCTCCGTGCGGATGGCTTCAAACTGGCTGTCATGCATGACTTCGGCTACGGAGCGACCACTGCGTACTGCGTCGAGCATGACTTGCTGACGCCGGGCGATACGTTCGCCAAGATCGACGACCTGAGCGATATGGGCCTGGGGCACAAACACCGTGCCGCAGTTGTCGGCGATCACATAGTCGTCTTCGCTGACATTGACCCCGGCGACTTCGATGGTCACGGCGGCCGCTATCTGCATCACGCGATTGCGCGCACTGATCATGGTGACGCCACGGCCGTAAACCGGATAACCGATTGCCGCACTGCCATCAATATCGCGGCTGCAACCGTCAATGATGGTGCCTCGCACCTGTTTGGCGAGCGCCGCATTGGCAAGGATATCGCCCCAGCAAGAGATGCCCTCGATACCGCCGGCGATCACCAGCACCCGATCATCCGTGTTGATGTGTTCGACCACCGGGGTGATCAGGTGGGCGCTGGGCACCGTGTCGGTCTTTGCGGCCAACAGTACGGTACTGGCACGGCCAACGATCGGCGGGCAGTTCCACAGCGGCCGCAGCCCCACAGTGGCCCCTGCCAGACCAAGAAAATCCAGCGCATCGGACACGGTATTACTGTCCAGTGCCGCCAGACGCTGGAGTACAGTCCTTTCGGTCGTGCTTTTGAGCGTCATCGCGCAGCCTCAGTGGTGGTGTAGGTGCTCAGTGTCGGCGAGGCTGTTTGATAGGTATATTCCTGTTCACGTAAGCTTTGGATACGTTAAACCTATGGAAAAACCATGATCAATTTCCGTCTTATCCGTCACCTCTGGCTCTTTCTGGCCGTCGCCGAAGAGCAGAACTTCGGCCGCGCCGCCAAGCGCCTAGGCATGTCCCAGCCGCCGCTGAGCGAGCAGATCCAGGTGCTGGAGCAAGCGCTCAAGGTCAAACTGTTCGAGCGCTCGCGGCGCGGTGCCAAGCTGACGCCGGTGGGGGTCGCAATTCTGCCGGCCGTACGCAAGTTCGCCGAGCAGTTGGAGCGTCTGGAGCTGGCCGTGGATGAAGCGCTGGCGGGGCAGTCGGGGATGCTGACCATTGGCGCAATTTCCACGGCCATGTTTGATGTACTGCCGGGCCTGATCGAGGGGTTGAAGGAGGATTACCCGCACTTGACCGTCTCGGTGCGGGAAATTGACAGCGTCGAAGCGGTGCCGGCGCTGGAGGCGGGGGATATTGATCTGGCGTTTGCCCGTCTGGACGGTGATCTGGGGGACTCAATCCAGTCACTGCCGCTGCTGGAGGACCGCCTGATGCTGGCCCTGCCCAGTGATCACCCGCTGGCAGCGCGCACGCGCATCAGCCTGGCCAGCCTGTCCAATGAGCCTCTGGTGATGTTTTCGCGCAAGGTCAGCCCGGTGTATTTCGACAATCTGATTGCCACCTGCCGGGCAAGCGGTTTTTCCCCGCGGGTGTTGCACGAAGTGCGTTCCGTGGCCTCACAAATCGCCTTTGTCAGCTATGGCCAGGGCATTGCGCTGGTGCCTGCGTCCTTGAAAAAGCTGGCTCCCGCCAATGTGGTATTCCGTGCACTGAGCGAAAAGCTCAACGTGGTGACCACTGCCGTGGCGTGGAATGCCAATCGGTCGAACCCGCTGATAGAGGCGATCATTGCTCGTTTAAGCGCCAAGGCATGATGTTTTTGATAGGTTTGGCCTATGTAAACCTTCTGGCCTTAGGCATTTACACCAGGGCCGATGTGCCTGACATTGGTCCGCCGCCTTAACGCTTCAGGAGTCATGCCCGTGCCCGTACCCGCAACCTTTGCCCATACCCAAGTGCCGCTGGAGGTAGAGGGTGTGCACTTGACTATTGCCGCTCTTCACCGAGAAGGGGAACTGGCACCGATTGTCTTTCTGCATGGCTTCGGTTCGAGCAAGGAAGACTATGCCGATATCGCGCTGCGTGCGGAGTTCGCCGGGCATGCCTTTCTGGCCTACGATGCGCCGGGGTGTGGTGACAGCGGGTGCAGTGATCTTGCCCGGGTTTCCATCCCTTTTTTGCAGCAAACGGCGCTGCAAGTGCTCGAGCATTTCGGCATCGAACGCTTCCATCTGGTGGGCCATTCCATGGGCGGGTTGACCGCCCTGATGCTGGCCCATCAGTTCCCGCAGCGGGTACTCAGTTTTGTCAATATCGAAGGCAATATTGCCCCCGAGGACTGCTTTCTCAGCCGTCAGATCATCGACTGCCCGAGTGATGATCCTGAGCTGTTTTTTACGGCCTTTATCGAGCGTGCCCGCCATGCCCCGGCCTATGCCAGTGCCCTGTATGCCGCGAACCTGAGGCACAAGGTGCGTGTGCAAGCGGTGCGGGGGATTTTCGAATCGATGGTCGAGCTGTCCGATAACGCCAACCTGATGGGCAAGTTTCTCGGCTTGCCGTGCCCGAAGATGTTTATGTTTGGCGACCAGAACGCGTCACTGTCCTACCTGCCGCATATCGCGGCTCACGGCGTACGCCTGGGGCAGATCCCGGCTTGCGGCCACTTCCCGATGTATTCCAACCCGATTGCGATGTGGCAGCACATGGCGGATTTTTATGGGGCAATTTCAGGCTAGGGTAACGCCGCCTCCACCAGCTCGATCCAGTGCCGCACCGGGGTTCTGCCTGCACTGTCGAGGTGTGCCTGGCAGCCGATATTGGCCGTGACAATAACCTCGGGGTGCGCGCTTTCCAGTGCGTTGAGTTTGTTGTCGCGCAGTTGCCGGGACAGTTCGGGCTGGGTCAGCGAATAAGTGCCTGCCGAGCCGCAGCACAAGTGGCTGTCGGGCACCGCGGTCAGGTTGAACCCCAACCGGGTGAGAATGCCTTCAACCGCGCCGCCGAGTTTTTGCCCGTGCTGCAAGGTGCAGGGGCAGTGGAACGCCAGCCGTTGATTGCTGTGCACACCGAGGGTGTGCAGTGGCTCGTCGCGCAGCACTTCAACCAGATCCCTGGCCAGCGCACTGACCTTGGCAGCTTTTTCGGCATAGGCCGGGTCGTTGCCGAGCAGGTGGCCGTAATCCTTGATAAAGGCACCGCAGCCGCTGGCGGTTTGCACGATTGCTTCGGCCCCTTGTTCAATCCCCGGCCACCAGGCATCGATATTGCGCCGGGCGCGATCAAGTCCTGCGGCCTGGGCGTCCAGGTGGTAGTCCACTGCACCGCAGCAAGCGGCTTCTCGGGCAGGAATCACGCTGATGCCCAATCGGTCCAGCACTCGGGTCGCTGCTGCGTTGGTGTTGGGTGACAAGCTCGGTTGCACGCAGCCTTCGAGCAGCAGTACTTGCCGGGCATGGCGGGGGGTAGGTCGCAGCCCGGGCGTAGGGACCTGGCCTGGCAGTTTGTCTTGCAGGCGTGCGGGCAGCCAGGGGCGCAAGATCTGACCACTGCGCAGTAGCCACCTGAACCGGCCCGCATTCGGTATGACGCTGCGCAGCCCTTGACGCAGCAAGCGTTGCCCGAGCGATCTGGGTACCTGGGCCTCAACCATTGCCCGGCCAATGTCCAGCAAGTTGTGGTAGTCGACGCCTGAGGGGCAGGTGGTTTCGCAATTGCGGCAAGACAGGCAACGGTCCAGATGCTGTCGGGTTTTCTCCGTCACCTGATTGCCTTCCAGTACCTGTTTGATCAGGTAAATACGCCCCCTCGGGCCGTCCAGTTCATCACCGAGCAACTGATAGGTCGGACAGGTGGCGTTACAGAAACCACAGTGCACGCAACTGCGCAGGATGCGTTCAGCTTCCCCGGCGCGGGGCAATTGGCGGGCCTGTTCGCTCAACGTGGTCTGCATGGTTCAAAGCTCCGCGTACAGGCGCCCGGGGTTGAAAATACCCTGCGGGTCGAGTTGTTGTTTGAGGCTACGCTGGTAGCGCATCAGAGCGTCCGGCAACGGCTGGAACGGGCTGTCGACAAGACCGTGGCTGTAGCAGGTGGCATGGCCGCCGACCTCGGTTACGACCGTGCGGATAAAGCTCGCCTCAGCATCCGACTTGAGCCAGCGCTGGGCACCGCCCCAATCGATCAACTGCTCACCGGGTAGCTCAAGTTCCGGGGTGTTGTTGGGCAAGGACAGGCGCCAGAGGGGCTGGCCCTCATCGAAGAAGCGCAATTGGTGTTCGTTGAGCCGTGTCCAGAACGAAGCGTCCAGGCGCTCGCCGCCCAGGCGTTCGTGAGCCGCCATCACCGAGCCTTCGCCACCCTCCAGGCGCAGGTGCAGGCGCTGGCCATCGTGGCAGGCAGCGCTGATCGGCAGCGGTTGCCGGCCCCATTCGGCGAGGCGCAGCAGGGCTCGCGCCGTGTCCAGTTCCAGGCTGATACTCAGGGATTGCCGCGGCTTGGGCAGCACCTTGAGTGACACTTCGG
>NZ_WIWL01000209.1:0-28243 GCF_009600105.1 Pseudomonas sp. FSL R10-0056 | reverse complement strand
GCTGCATTTCGCCGCCCTGCTCGGCGGCGCCGCCGTGACCGAAACCCTGTTCGGCTGGCCCGGCCTGGGCCGTCTCACCCTCGAGGCGGTGATGTCCCGTGACTACAACCTGCTGCTGGGCATCCTGCTGCTGTCATCGATGCTGGTGGTGGTGATCAATATCGCCGTCGACCTGCTGCAAGCCTGGCTCGACCCGCGCATCCAGGCCGACTGAAAAGGAGCTGCCCCATGACCACTGCCGTACTGCCAAACGCTCCGACCGGCTACAGCGAAAGCGTCTGGACGGCCCTGTTGCGCAATCCCTCGGCGCTGATTGGCGCGACCATGCTGGCACTGGTGCTGACCCTGGCACTGCTGGCGGGCACGCTCTACCCCGGTGACCCGCTGGATATGGTCGCCATGCCGATGCTGTGGCCCGGCGACGATCCGGGCTACTTTCTGGGCAGCGACTCACTGGGCCGCGACGTAGCTGCCGGGATCGCCCACGGGGCCCGCGGGTCTTTACTGATTGCCGCCAGCGCCACCCTGATCAGCGTACTGATCGGCGGGCTGGTCGGGGCTCTGGCCGGCTACCACGGCGGCAAGCTGGGGGATGTGCTGATGCGCCTCTGCGAAGTGTTCCAGACCGTGCCGTCTTTTTTGCTGGTGATCGTGATCGTGGCCATCGGCAACCCGACGCTGGGGGTTATCGCGCTGGCGATCGGTATCTCCTCATGGCCCACGGTGGCACGCCTGGTACGCGCCGAGTTCCGTACCCTGCGTGAAGCCGACTTTGTCACTGCCGCGCGCAGCCTGGGCTTCGGCAACAGCGCGATCATCCTGCGTGAAATCCTGCCCAACGCCCTCGCGCCGCTGGTGGTCACCACCTCGATCCTGATTGCCCAGGCGATTCTGGTGGAAGCCGGGCTCGCCTTCCTCGGTATGAGCGACCCCAATCAGGCCAGTTGGGGCGCCATGCTCGGCAGTGGCCGCGAGCAGATCGCCAGCGGCTGGTACCTCACCGCCCTGCCGGGGCTGGCAATCATCTTCGTGGTGCTGGCCCTCAACCTTCTGGGCGACGGTCTCAATGACGCCCTCAACCCTCGCCTGCGACGGTATATCCCATGAGCCTGCTGGACGTACGCGGTTTGCGCGTGAGCTACGACAACGCCGATGCCGTCAAAGACCTGAGTTTCACCCTGCAAGCCGGCGAGACACTGGCGCTGGTGGGTGAGTCCGGATGCGGTAAATCCACCACGGCCCTGGCCCTGATGGGCCTGCTGCCGGACAACGCCCGGCTGGGCGGTCAGGTCTTGTTCGAAGGCCGCGACCTGCTGGTCATGCCCCCGCGCCAACGGCGCCAATTGCAGGGCAGCGCACAGGGCATGATCT
Source organism: Pseudomonas sp. FSL R10-0056 (assembly GCF_009600105.1). Lineage (NCBI taxonomy): Bacteria > Pseudomonadati > Pseudomonadota > Gammaproteobacteria > Pseudomonadales > Pseudomonadaceae > Pseudomonas > Pseudomonas sp. FSL R10-0056. The sequence goes on along the minus strand of NZ_WIWL01000209.1, from coordinate 26,872 downwards.
TTCAGGACCCGCTGTCGAGCCTCAACCCGGTACTCACCCTGGGTGAGCAAGTCAGCGAAATCCTGCTGACCCACACTGACCTGACCCGGCGCCAGGCCTGGCAGCGGGCCGAAGAACTGTTCGCCCTGGTGCAATTGCCGCGCCCGGCAGCGCATTTGCGTGAGTACCCACAGCACTTGTCGGGCGGCCAGCGCCAGCGGGTGGTGATCGCCATGGCGATTGCCTGCCAGCCCCGACTGTTGATCGCCGACGAGCCGACCACGGCGCTGGATGTCAGCGTGCAGGCGCAGATCCTTGAGTTGCTGGCTCGTTTGCGGGGCGAGCTGGGCATGGGTCTACTGCTGATTACTCATGATCTGGGCGTGGTCGGCCAGCACGCCGACCGGGTCATCGTGATGCACGATGGCCACGCCCTGGAAAGCCGGTCGACCCGCGACCTGATCGAGCACCCGCAACACCCCTACAGTCGCGGCCTGCTGCAGGCGTCGCTGGGGGCTGAACATAAGCAGCATTACTTGAGTAACCGTCTGGCTGAAATCAATGTCGAGCGCCAGCCGGAGCAGGCCACCCGCTATGGCGTCAAGTCCACCCTCTACGCGCCGGGCCGCCAGCCTCGGGCACCCACGGGCAACCCGGCGCTGCTCAAGGTCAGCGACCTGACCACCGGCTATGGCAACAGCACCGTACTTGACCGCATCAGCCTTGAAGTGGGCGAGCGCGAGAGCGTGGGCCTGGTGGGCGAGTCGGGTTGCGGCAAGTCGACCCTCAGTCGCACCCTGCTGCGTTTACTGCCCGCACGCAGTGGCACAATCGAATTCGACGGACGCGATATCGCCAGCCTCAAGGACGAGTCGCTGCTGGGCTGGCGCCGTCAGGTGCAAATGATTTTTCAGGATCCCTACGCGGCGCTTAACCCGCGCCACAGCGTGGAGAGCATTCTCGATCGTGTGCAGCGCCTGCACGGGCAGACCGACCCGGGCCAACGCCAGCAGGCCCGCTTCGCAATGCTCGATGCCGTGGGGTTGGCGCGCAGCAGCCTGGCGCGCTTGCCCCATCAGTTTTCCGGTGGCCAGCGCCAACGCATCGGCATTGCCCGGGCGTTGATCCTCAAGCCGCGGCTGGTGATCTGCGACGAACCGGTGTCGGCGCTGGATGTTTCGACCCAGGCGCAGATCCTCAACCTGCTGGTGGAGCTGCGCGAAGAGCTGGGCCTGTCCTATCTGTTTATCTCCCACGACCTGTCGGTAGTGCGCTATTTCGCCGACCGGATTCTGGTGATGGAGCAAGGGCAAATCGTCGAACAGGCCACCCCGCAAACCCTCTGGCATTCACCCCGGCACCCCTACACCCGTCGCCTGCTGGCGGCGATCCCCGGCGCCGCTGCGCCGGAACCGGCCCCTCAACCTGTATCCGGCCTGCGCTTTGCCGTCGGCTGGTAATCCGTTCAACGCCAAGGAGCACGACATGTCGCAAATTGACTCTGCCTGGGGCGCCGTCCCGTCGGCGCGATACGAAGCATTGGCGGCCCGTTATCGGCCGGTCTTTGCGCAGATTCGTCAAGGAGCCGTAGATCGCGAACTGGAACGGCGCTTGCCGCTCCAGGAGTTGCAATGGCTCAAGGAGGCAGGCTTCACCACCCTGCGTGTGCCCAAGGAATATGGCGGTGCCGGCGCCAGCCTGCCGGAACTGTTCAACCTGCTGATCGAACTGGCCGAGGCCGATTCAAACCTGGTGCAATCATTGCGCGGGCACTTCGGTTTTTGTGAAAACCTGCTCAATAGTCGCGACCCTGAGTATCAGGGCGTGTGGCTGGAGCGCCTGGGTCGTGGCGAAACCGTCAGCCCGGCGTCCGGCGAAGTGGGCAATGCCAAACAGCTTGAATTCGGCACCCGCCTGAGCCTTCACGGCGGCCACTGGCAATTGAGTGGCAGCAAGTTCTACACCACCGGTGCGCTGTATGCCGACTGGGTCGATGTCAGCGCCAACAACCCGGATGAACAGCGCGTATCGGTGACGGTGCGCACCAATGATCCGGGGGTGGAAATCATCGACGACTGGAACGGTTTCGGCCAGACGTTGACCGCCAGCGGCACCGCGCATTTTCGCGAAGTGCCGGTGGATCCGCTCAATGTGATTCTGGCTGAAAACCGCTTTCGCTATTCACCGGCTTTTTTCCAGTCTGTGCACACGGCAACCCTGACCGGGATTGGCCGCGCGCTGGCCGACGAAACTGCCGGGCATGTGGCCAGGCGCACCCGCAGCTTCAGCAGCGGCAATGCACCGCGCGTGGCCCACGACCCGCAAGTGCTGCAAGTGGTGGGCAACCTGCGCAGCGCGGCCTATGCCGCCGGCGCTATTGCAGCGCAGAACTTCCAGGCGCTGGAGCGAGTCCATCAGGCCCATTTGAGCAATGATGAACACGCCCTGAGCCACGCCGTGAATATTGCCGAACTGGAAGTGGCGCAGTCGCAAACCATAGTCTCGGACTTGATCATCAAGGCCAGTGGCGATCTGTTTGATGCACTGAGTGCATCGGCCACCCTCAAGCCCTTGGGACTGGACCGTTTCTGGCGCAATGCGCGCACGCTGTCGTCGCATAACCCGCGTATCTACAAGAGTCGCATCGTGGGGGATTTTGCGGTGAACGGCACACCGCCACCGGCGCAATGGCGCATTGGTGTGGCGGAGTAAACCCTGTGGGAGCGGGCTTGCTCGCGATGGCATCGACGCGGTTTGCCTGACAGACCTCACCGTTTGCATCGCGAGCAAGCCCGCTCCCACCGTGGCGTGGTATCGCTCAGTGACACACCAACCCGTCGCCTATTTTCAGGCTGTCTACCAGCAACGCATTGCTGCGCAGCTCCCATGCACGGGTCTGGCCGCCACGGGCCTGCCAGTCGCGCAGTGCCGCATTGATCAACGCGCGGCTCTGCTTGTCGACTACGGGCAGGTAAACCCGCAGGTCGCTGCTTGCCTTCAAGGTTTGCGGTAACAGCGCATAGAAGCGCCAGTCCGGCGCCTGTGCCAGCGCCTGCAAGCTGTTGCGCTCTTCAGCCAGCAGGTTGCACTCGCCCGCCATAAACGCCACCGCGGCACGGATCGACGACACATAAGTGCGCAGCTCGGCGCCCTGTTGCTGCAGGGTTTGCGCCCACGGGCTACCCATCGCCAGGCATACGCTTTGCCCGCGCACAGGACGGGCGGGAGCATTGCGCAAGCCAATCAACGCCCCCGCACGGTACTGCACCGGCAAATCCCGCAAGCTCGCCACCCGGTCAGCTTCGACCGGCAGTTTCAGACTGCCGGCAATGACCAGGTCGAGGTGGCCGTCACTCAACGGGCCACTCTGCGGCAATGCCTGCAACTGCACCTTCAGTCCAAGGTAAGCCCCCAGGGCCTCGGCCAACTGACTGTCCAGTTCATCCGGCTCAGCCACCAGCGCCTCTTGCCCCAGGCTCGGCCGTGGGTAACTGCGTACGCCCACACGCAAGACCTGGCGCTGTTCGGCTGCCTGCAACAGCGGCCCACGAGGCATCTCACCCGGTGCCAATGGCCATTGCCAGGCGACCAGCGACACAGCGCCAACCACCACTGCTGCCAGCCACCTAACCACCGTGGCGCAAGCCCCGGCGCCAGTAGGTAAAGCGCCGTTCCAGCAAGGCCAGCAAAAAGTTGAGCAGCAAACCCACCACCGCCAGCAGCAAAATGCCTGCGTACATGCTGGGAATCTGGAACACCTCCTGGGAGTTCAGCGTGAGGAAGCCCAACCCGGAATGAGCACCAATCATCTCGGCGGCCACCAGTGCCGTGATGCAATACGCACCCGCCAGACGAATCCCGGTAAAGATCGACGGCGACGCCGCCGGCAGCACTATTTTGGTAAACAGAAACCAGCGGTTCGCGCCCATCGACAGCGCCGAGTTGATCAGCAACCCGTCGACCTGCTTAACGCCGCTGATGGTACTCAACAGGATCGGCCAGAACGACGCCCAGAAAATGATCGCGATTTTCGACAGTTCACCGATACCCAGAAACAGAATAAACACCGGAAACAATGCCAGCGCCGAGGTCTGGCGGAAGAACTGCAACAACGGATCAAGCACATGCTCGACCCGTGCAAACCAGCCCATTATCAACCCCAGGCTGACACCGCAGGCAATCGCCAGCAGCAGTCCGGCAAAGGAACGAAACAGGCTGGCCTGCAAGTGCTTGATCAGATCGCCACTGCTGGCCAGGTCCAGCACCGCACCCAGCACCGCCGATGGCGGGCTCAGGTAGCCGGGGTTGACCACGCCCAATTGCGGCAAGGCCTCCCAGAGGGCGAGGAACAGGACAATACCCACCGAGCTTTCGATCACCCGCCGTGAAGTCAATTTAAAGCCCATGTTTACACTCCAATCCGATAACCACCCAGGGTCGCGATGCTCTGCCAGTTCTGAGGCACTGGCGCCGCAACGGGCTCACGGGCCACGTCTGTGACCTCGTCGCGCAGGGCTTCCCAGGCACGCTGGCGGTAGTGCACAAAGGCCTGGGTATTACGCAATTCCGGCTGGCGCGGGCGCGGCAGGTCGATGTCGAAGATCTCCTTGATCCGCCCCGGGCGCTGGGTCATCACCGCCACCCGGTCCGACAGGAAAATCGCCTCGTCCAGGCTGTGGGTAATAAACACGATGGTTTTTTTGTGCGTATCCCAAATGCGCAGCAACTCACTCTGCAGGGTCTCGCGGGTTTGCGCGTCGAGGGCGGCGAAAGGTTCGTCCATCAGCAGCACATCCGGGTTGTAGGCCAGCGAGCGGGCAATCGCTACGCGCTGGCGCATGCCGCCGGACAACTCGTGAGGGTAGCGCGAGGCGAAGCCATTGAGGCCCACCAGCTCCAGGTATTCGCGGGCAGTTTCCAGCCGCCGGGCCTTGGCCACCCCGCGGATCTCCAGGCCCACGGCAATGTTGTCGAGCACCGTGCGCCAGGGCAGCAATGCATAGCCCTGGAACACAACACCCTGGTTACGGTTGATGCCCTGCAGGGGCCGGCCATCGACCAGAAGGTCGCCGCCGGTCTTGTGCGCAAGCCCTGCAAGGATATTCATAAAGGTCGACTTGCCGCAGCCCGAAGGCCCGAGGATGGACAGGAACTCGCCCTCGCGTACCTGCAGGTCAAACCCCTCCAGCACGGGCACCCGCTCCTCTCGCCCCGCTTCATTCAAGGCCCGGTACTCCATGCTCAGGTCACGGGCGACGATCTTGTGTTCCGGCATCAGGCATGCCCCCGGGCGAACGGGTTGAAGTCGTTGGTGTAGACATCCTTGACCCCTATCGAACCTTTTTTGATCTTGCCTTCGTTTTCAAGAATGTCGATGTAGTACTGAATCGGCGGCTCGGTCACTACCAGGTCATCGACATAGGCAAAGCGCTCCACCAGCTCGAGCTTCATGCCGATGCGCTCGGAGGTGATTTTGCGCGCGTCGTCGGGGTTGGCATTGACCCAGTTGGCCGCGCGGGCGATCGCGTTTACAACGTCGCGGGTAGCCTCCGGGTTCTCGCGGCTGAACTTGCCATACACACTGTAGGGCGCCATGCCGCCCAATCCGCCATCCAGATCGTAGTCGCTCCACAGCTTGCGTAATGCCGGGTTGTGCTCGGCACCGCCGGACGATGGCGGATGAATGATTGCAATGTCGATATTGCCGGTGGCCAGGGTCTGCTCGGCCTGGTTGTCCGGCACCACCACCCAGTTGATCTTGTCGACATTGACGCCCTGCTCGCGCAGGTATTTTTTGGTGACAAATTCGGCGCAGGCGCCAAAGCTGTTGAAGCCTACGGTCTTGCCTTCCAGGTCTTTGGGCTTGACGATGCCGGAGTCGTCGCGCACGAAGTATTTCATGTGCGGAGCTTCTTGCAGGGTCTTGCCGCCGGCGGCCACCACCTTGAGGTCAAGACCACTGGCGATGGCTGAAATCACCAGCGGTACCATGCGCGCGCCGAAGTCTATTTCGCCGGTGCCGGTCAATGGAATGATCTGGGGCGCGGCAATACGGCCGATGTACTTGGGCCGTGCCCGCGAGCCTTCGAAATAGCCGAGGGAGTCGGCGACATAGACCAGATCGAATGAGGGGTTGTCGGGGTACTTGAAGTCCACCACCTGATCGGCGCGGCTCTTGATCACGGCGGCGCTTTTAGCGCCGCTGTCCTTTTTTTCGCAGCCGGGCAGCAGAATACCCGCAGCGCCGACCGCACCCAATACCGCGCAACTACGCAGGAATGCTCTTCTGTTGTTGATCGGGTTCATGCCCGCTCCTTGTGGGTTTTGAATTGTGGGAGCGAGCCTGCTCGCGAAGGCATCAAGGCCAGCTTCGCGAGCAGGCTCGCTCCCACTAGGGTGGGGGGAGTCAGGCGGTTTTCAGGGTGTAGCGCGACTCCGGGCGAGTCAGGCCGTAGTGTTCGCGCAAGGTGCTGCCCGCATATTCACTGCGGAACAAACCACGCTGGCGCAAGATCGGCAGCACTTCGTCGAGGAAGACGTCAAAACCATCGGGGAATGCCGGCGGCATCACGTTGAAACCATCCGCCGCACCGCTGCGGAACCACTGCTCAATCAAGTCGGCAATCTGCACCGGGGTACCCACCGGCACCCAATGCCCACGCGCCCCTGCCAGGCGGTTGATCAGCTGGCGCAAGGTGACGTTTTCGCGGTCGACAATATCGATGATCAGCTTGAAGCGGCTGGACTGGCTTTCGACGCCTTCGAAGTTGATCAGATGGCGCGGAAACGGGGCGTCCAGATCCTGACCCGACAAGTCCACACCCAACATGCGCCGCAATTGGCCCAGGGACACGTGGGGCAATACCAGCTCATTGAGTTCATCAAACTTGCGCTGGGCTTCGGCTTCGGTGCTGGCGATATACGGGCTGATGCCCGGAAGAATTTTCAGCTGGCGCGGATCGCGGCCCACGGCTTTCGCCCGGGCGCGGATGTCATTGGCAAATTCCGTGGCGCTTTGCAGCGTCTGGTGCGCGGTAAAGATGGCTTCAGCATGCCTGGCGGCAAAATCACGACCATCCTCGGATGAACCGGCCTGCACCTGCACCGGTCGCCCCTGGGGCGAACGCGGCGAGTTCAGCGGGCCCTTGACCTTGTAGTAAGCGCCGACGTGATTGATCGAGTGCACCTTGCCGCTGTCGGCAAATACCCCGGCGGTTTTATCCAGCACCAGCGCATCGTCTTCCCAGCTGTCCCACAGGTCACCGACCACCTGTACGAACTCTTCGGCCTGGGCGTAGCGATCATGGGCCGAAGGGTGTTCATCAAGCCCAAAGTTGGCCGCTGCGGCAGCCATTGACGTGGTGACAATGTTCCAGCCCGCACGGCCCTTGCTCAGGTGATCCAGCGCGCTGAACGAACGCGCCAGGTTGTAAGGTTCGCTGTAGGTGGTGCTGGCCGTGGCAATCAGGCCGATGCGCTGGGTAACCGCCGCAATGGCTGCCAGCCAGGTCACCGGCTCGAAGCGGATGCGCAGGCCTTCGCGGCCGCTTTCGGCCAGTGACGGCGAGTCGGCAAAGAAAATCGCATCGAGCTTTTCGCGCTCGGCGCGTAACGCCAGCTGCTGGTAGTAGCCAATGTCCATGGACGACTCCGGCACTGACTGCGGGTGGCGCCAGGCGGCTTCGTGATGGCCGTTGGGGTAGATAAACAGGTTGAGGCTGAGCTGACGTTCGGACATGTTCTGTTCTCTGAATTCAGGTGGCAGGGGTTCAATGCAATTCGGCGAAGTCACTCAGCACGTCGTCGCGCAGGGCGATAAAGCGGCTGTCACTGCGGTTGCGCGGACGCGGCAGGTCGATATCGAGGATGCGCCGGATACGCCCGGGGTTGGGCTGCATGACCACCACGCGATCACCGAGAAACACAGCCTCATCCACATCGTGGGTCACCAGGATCATGGTGATTTTTTCCTTGGCCCAGATGTTTTGCAGCTCGCCCTGCAAGCGCGCCCGGGTCAGGGCATCGAGAGCGCCAAGGGGTTCGTCGAGCAACAGCACGCTGGGGCGGTTGACCAGCCCCCGGGCAATCGCCACACGCTGGGCCATGCCGCCGGAAATCTGGTGCGGGTAGGCGTCGATAAAGTCCTGCAGGCCCACCAGTTCGATATGTTCGCGAACGGTGTCGCGCTTTTCCTTTGTGCTCAGCGGCGAGTTTTTCAGCGCCACGGCAACGTTCTGTTCAACGTTGAGCCAGGGGAACAAACGGTGATCCTGAAACACGATGCCGCGCTCCAGCCCCGTGCCGTCGATGGGCTGGCCATTGAGCAGGATGCGCCCCTCGTACTCCTCGTCCAGGCCCAGAATCAGGCGCAGCAGGGTGGACTTGCCGCAACCGCTGGCACCGACGATGCTGATAAATTCGCCGGGAGCGATATCCAGCTGGATATTGTCCAGCACTTGCAACTGGCTGCTGCTACCGGGGCGCGAAGCAAAGCGCTTGCTGATGTTTTCCAGGGTCAGGCTGTTATTGAGCATGCTGCAATCCTTTTGAAAGTGCCGATTAACGCGGTTCAATGCCGTACAGGCGTTGCATGCGTCGCTCAAAAATTCGGGCCAGGGCATTGAGGCTCCAGCCCACCAGGCCGATGACCACCATGCCGAACAGCACCAGGTCCATCATGAAATGCTCGCTGCCATCGATCAGCGTGTTGCCGATGCCCTCCCCCGACACCAGCAGATATTCGGCGCCGATGGTCGCCAGCCACGAGTACACCAGCGCCAGATACAGCCCGGTGAAAATCGAGGGCAAGGCGGCGGGCAGCATGACTCCGACGATGGTCTGCCAACGGCTGAAGCGGTAGACCCGCGCCACTTCCAGCAGGTTGGGCGGCACATTGCGCAGGCCGTCGCAGGTATTGACCACCACCGGCACCAGGGCCGCCAGTGACAAAAACACCACCTTGGCCACATCGCCCAGGCCGAACCACACCGAGATCAGCGGGATCCAGGCGAACAGCGAAATCTGTTTGAAGGTGTTGAAGCTCGGGCCTACCAAACGCTCGAAATAGTGCGACAGGCCCAGCAGGCAACCCAGCACCAGGCCCAGGGCGGTGCCGATAAAAAAGCCGCTCAGGTTGCGCGTCAGGCTGGCGCTGATGGCCCGCCAGAACTTGCCCGAAGCGATCTGGTCCCAGGCCGTGGCCGCCACTTTCTCCGGTGAAACCAGCAGCCCGGACTGGCTCCAGCCCAAATGCGAAGCCAGCCACCACAGGGCGACGGCACTGATCGGCAACACCCAGCCGCGATAGCGACGGCTGCTGCCATGACTGATAGCCAATGCGCTGCTCATGACAGGCGCCCCGCTACCGATGCGCGGCCACGATTAAGGCGGCGCTCGGCATAATCAAAACCACGGTCGATCACCAGGCCGATCGCCCCGACCACCACCACGGCGGCCATCACCAGATCCAGCTGGAACAGTTGGCGACCATAGACAATCAGGTAACCCAGCCCTTCGCTCGACGCCACCAGCTCAACCACTACCAGCGACAGCCAGGCCTTGGTGAAGCCCAGGCGCAGGCCGGTAAACAGGGTCGGGATAGCCGCCGGCAACACGATAAACACCACACTTTGCCAGCGGCTGAAACCATAGGCCCGCCCTGCTTCCAGCAAGCCCTTGGGCGCCTGGTGGAAAGCCTGCAAGGTGCACAGGGTGATCGGCACCATCGCCGCCTTGGCAATCAGCACGTACTTGAGCGGCTCGCCGATGCCGAACAGCAACAAGGCAAACGGCAACCAGCCCAAGACCGGGATTTGCACAATGGCATTGAAGGTGGGCAGCAGATAATCCTCGACGGTTTTCGACAACCCCATCGCCAGCCCCAGCGCCACACCGATAGCGCCCCCCAGGGCAAACCCGACGACTACCCGCTGCAGGCTGGCGGCAGCATTTATCCACAGGTCGCCAGAAGCAAAGAGATCCGACAGGGTTTCGTAAACATAGGCTGGCGGCGGCAAGACCTGCTCTGACAGCCAGCCCTGCTCAACCCCCAGATACCACAGGCCCAGCAGGGTCAGCGGCAAGAGCCAGGGCAAGCTCCGGTCACCCAGGGTCGTGGCCCAGGCCGAGGTGCGCGGCACTTCGACCTTGCGTACCGGGCGTGCCGGGGCCGGTGGCAAACGCTTGACGTTGCCCTTGGGTAGCGCCGGTGCGTACTGCTGCGGTATGACGGTCTGTGCCCTGGCCATATGCCTGGCTCCTTTGTTGCTACTACAAAAAACGGATTCCCTGTGGGCTCCCACAGGGGTATCCCCATAAGGGTATGCAGCTACTTGCCCGCTACCGCATTGCCGGCGGGCTGTTTGCCATCCACGCCATAGGCCGTCCAGAAGCTCTCCAGGCCCTTGGCTTTCAACGCGGTCTGCAAATAGTTCGGCTCAAACCAGCCTTCGATACTCACCGGGCGGCGGATCAGCTTTTCGTCCTTGGCCTGCTCTGCCACTGCCTGGTAGCGACTCACCAGAAAGGTGTCGATCAGCGGCGAATTCCGGTCCCGCAAACTGACCCCGGTAAAGTCGGCGCGCAGTGAGTCCACCGGGTCGTTGCTCTTGGCCCACTCGCTGAACACCTCATCACGATGGCTGTCTTCGGACGCCCATTTCGCCGCATCCACCAGGGTATCGACGACTTTTTGCACATTGCCCGGGTGCTCTTTTTCATAGGCACCGCGCACCACCAAGGCGGTCTGACGGGTGTAGCGCACATCCTGGGCAGGGTTGTCGTAAACGATGTCGATCAGGCCCTTGTCACGCAGCTTGAACAGCTCACGACCACCGAAGGCCGCATCCACGCCATTGGAAACCAGGGCTGCCTGGGTACTGCCGGCATCGAGGTTGATCACCTTGATATCGCGCTCGCTCATGCCGTGCGCTGCCAGCAGGTTGATCGACACCAGATGACCGTTGGTGCCGCGAAACACCGCGACCTTCTTGCCTTTGAGGTCTTCGATGGTCTTGATGTCAGAGCCCTTTGGCACCGCCAGATACAGGTTGGCCCGCACCCCCAGTGCTGCCAGCAGTTTGGTGTCCAGCCCGTTGGAGCGCCCGACCACCGCCGGCAGATCACCCTGATAGGCGAAGTCCAGCTGCTGGTTGGACAACGCTTCGTTGACCGCAGGGCCAGCGCCTTTGAAGAAGAACCACTGCACCTCGGTGCCGGTACCGGCGAAGGCTTTTTCCAGCAGTTGCTGGTTGCGCACGATGCCCAGCGGCGAGCCACTGAACGTGACCGGATCACCGCCACCGGCGCTCGCCACACCGACGCGCAACACATCGGCCTCGGCCAGCGGAACAGCCATGACCGCCGCCAGCACGGCGGCAATGCGGGTCTTGCGCAACAGGGCATTTACTTTGAATGTGGCCATGGGCAGGTCTTCCTTGAAGCAATGAGGCGCGGCCCGTCAGGCGGCGAGGTGTTTTTTGTCGGCTTCGGTTTTCGGCGAGCGGGTGTCCGGGGTCGGCTTGAGCGCCTGGCTCAGGCGGCCGTCGACACCCACCGGCACATCGCCGTCGATGGTGGTGCGACGTACGATGCGCGGAGCATCGCCGTAATCGTTGATCGCAATATGCTGGGTGGCGCGGTTATCCCAGATCACCACATCACCTTCCTGCCAGCGCCAGCGCACGGTGTTGTCGACATGGGTAATGCGGTCATGGAACAGGCGAATCAGTTGCTTGGAATCGTTGCTGCTCACACCCTGAATATCTTTGACAAAGTGGCCCAGCAACAAACTTCTTTCGCCCGATTCCGGGTGAACGCGAACCAGCGGATGTTCAGTTTCATAAACTTCGGCAGTGAACTGTTCGCGATAGCGCTTGAGACCGGACTCATCGGTACCGCGAGGCGTCGCATAGTCATAAACATTGGTGTGCAGGGCGCGCAAGTTGTCCGCAAGTTGCTTTAATGGCTCGGGTAAATCGTTATAAGCCGAGGCGGTATTGGCCCACACCGTGTCGCCGCCATAGGGTGGAATGACCACACCGCGCAAGATGGAGATTTTCGGGTAATTGGCCACAAAGGTCACATCGGTATGCCAGGAGTTGGCGCGGGTTTCCTTGGCGTCCAGGTGCAGGATGGCGGAACTTTGCTCGGCAGAGCGCACGGTCGGGTGGGGCACCTGATCACCGAAGCGGCGGGAAAATGCTTCGTGCTCGGCGTCGCTTAAATGCTGGTCGCGAAAGAACAGGACTTTATATTTCAACAAGGCCTGATGAATAAACTCGAATGTTTCGCCACTGATATCACCGCCCAGTTTTACGCCTTCAAGTTGTGCACCAATTCGACCCGCTACGGGTTTTACTTGAATAGTCATCGCCCCACTCCTGCTTCACGAGTTGTTGTGAACAGATCATAAAGGCATAAAAACTCGGGCAGCCAATCACTTTTTAGTCTAACGATAGATGAGCAGTTTTATAGAACATGTCCGGTGTTAGCGACGTTAAATGGTTATAAACTTTTCAGTTGTAAGTTAATAACCCTTTCAATTATTCACCTGTTTGCCTGGCTCGCGCATAACCGCTTTACGACGTGGCAACCGGCCATTGAGCAGCGGTGGAGCGAGACTCTTCCCCGATTTGGACAGGCGCAAGCGAGCGGGATTACGCTCGGATGTTTCACGGGAATGAAAGCGAATCGTCGTACGAATCACCTGATTATCTCTAGCTAGGCTCACAGAACTAACCACCCTTCTTTGGTTTGGTGGCTTAAATTCAGGAGCGCATATGAACAACGCAGAACACTTAACCGCCCAATGGCACTTGCAAAAGAAACGGGCAGAGGCCAACGTAATGACAAACGTCATTACACGAGTCAAAACCATGGCCTCCATCAACATTCGCATTGACGATGAACTCAAAGCCCGCGCTTACCAGGAACTTGAGCGCCTGGGTGTCACCCCCTCTGAACTGGTCCGCCAGGCATTTCAGTACGTAGCCGAACGCGGCCAACTGCCCTTTCGCCCCATGCTGGTAACCGAAGAAGACGAAGCCCTCATCAACACTGTGCGCGAACGCCTGGCTGCACCGCAAAGGGTCAAGGTAACACTGGATGACCTTTGATCTTGAGTTTGACCAGCGCGCACTCAAGGAATGGCACAAGCTCGCAAACCGGTCATGCAGCAACTCAAGAGCAAACTGTCAGAGGTGTTGCTCAACCCCCGCGTTGAAGCCAACCGGCTGCGCAAGCTGCCCGATTGCTACAAAATCAAGTTACGCAGCGCGGGTTACCGACTGATCTATCAGGTCATTGATCAAGAGGTTGTGGTGTTCGTCGTCGCCGTTGACAAGCGCGAACACGAGACCGCGTATCGCAAGGCGCAAGACCGCTTGAAGTAAGCCACCCCATTAAAGGCAAGCGCAAATCCAAAGCCCTGTAAAATCCAGGTTTTCAACTGGGTCAACACCTCTGGCATATGCCTTGCACCCTCGCAGTATGCTTTTGCCAAGGTGCTGCCTCCCATGAACGAATCACTCGCCGGCCCTCTGGCCTGGGTCAACGGCAGCGATGCCCCGGAAAAAACCGAAATCAATCTCGGTTTTATGGCCCTCAGCGACTGTGCCTCGGTGGTGGTGGCCGCCACTCAAGGGTTCGCCCAGCCCTTCGGGCTGACGCTGAACCTCAAGCGCCAGTCGTCCTGGGCCAGCCTGCGGGATAATCTGGTCAACGGCCAGCTCGACGCCGCCCACAGCCTCTACGGGCTGATCTACGCCGTGCACCTGGGCATTGGCGGCGTGGCGGCCACCGACATGAGCGTACTCATGGGGCTTAACCAAAACGGCCAGAGCCTCAACCTCTCCCACGGTTTACAGGCCCTGGGCGTGACCCGTCCTGAGGCGTTGCAACAACACGTGCACCAAAGTCGATCGAAACTGACCTTCGCCCAGACTTTTCCCACGGGCACTCATGCCATGTGGCTGTATTACTGGCTGGCGAGTCAGGGCATTCATCCGCTGCTAGACGTCAACAGCGTAGTGGTACCACCGCAACAGATGGTTGCGCACTTGCTGGCAGGTCGCATTGACGGCTTTTGCGTCGGCGAGCCGTGGGCTGCCAGCGCGGTTGCACAGAATATGGGGTTTACCCTCGCCACCACCCAGGCGCTGTGGCCCGATCACCCGGAAAAAATCCTGGGCTGTACCCGCGCGTTTGTCGAGCAGTATCCCAATACCGCCCGGGCGCTGGTGATGGCGATCCTGGAAGCCAGCCGCTTTATCGAGCAGAACGACGAAAACCGGCGCAGTACCGCGCAGTTGCTGAGCGCCCCCGAGTACCTGAATGCACCCGTAGAGTGCATCGCGCCGCGTCTGCTCGGCGACTACAACGACGGCCTGGGCAAGCACTGGCAAGACCCGCACGCCCTGCGTTTTTATGGTGACGGCGAGGTCAACCTGCCGTACCTGTCCGATGGCATGTGGTTTATGACCCAGTTCCGCCGCTGGGGCTTGCTGCGCGAAGACCCGGACTACCTCGGTGTTGCCCGTCAGGTTCAGCAATTGGCCCTGTACCGCGACGCGGCCAACGCCGTTAACGTGCCGGCAGGTGCCGCAAACATGCGCAGCAGCCAGTTGCTCGATGGCAAGGTGTGGGACGGCTCGGATCCCGCAGGCTATGCCCGAAGCTTTGCGCTGCATGCCATGAGCACCCGCGCTCCTCTTGCTGCCCGTCGTTGACCGGAGCCACCCCCATGCTGCGTATCTTGCTGATCAACGACACGGCGAAAAAAGTCGGCCGCCTGAAAGCCGCGCTGAGTGAAGCCGGATTTGAGGTAATCGATGAGTCGGGCCTGACCATCGACCTGCCTGCTCGCGTCGAAACGGTGCGCCCGGACGTGATCCTGATCGATACCGAGTCGCCAAGCCGCGATGTGATGGAGCAAGTGGTGTTGGTGTCTAGGGACCAACCACGACCGATTGTCATGTTCACCGACGAGCACGACCCCGGCGTGATGCGTCAGGCGATCAAGTCAGGGGTTAGCGCCTACATTGTCGAAGGCATTCACGCACAGCGCTTGCAGCCAATTCTCGATGTGGCCATGGCTCGCTTCGAGAGCGACCAAGCCCTGCGCGCCCAACTGCATGCCCGCGACCAGCAACTGGCCGAGCGCAAGCGCATCGAACTGGCCAAGGGTCTGCTGATGAAGATGAAAAGCTGCAACGAAGAAGAGGCTTACACCCTGATGCGCCGCCAGGCCATGAGCCGCCAACAAAAACTGATACAGGTGGCGGAACAGATCATAGCCATGAGTGAGCTTCTGGGTTGACCCATGATCCTCCTCAATTGGCACAGTTTTCGCTAAGCAATCCTTACCGGTAACCAACGGCGGTTGCCCCATCTACGACAGAGACGTCGCTCCCCTGATTCGCCCATGGCGGATCCGGCAGCGGCGTTTTTTCGTTTTGGCCCCAGCGACCGGGGCCGGTGGTGCGGCCGTTACGGCGCCCCATCGCAACTCTTCTTCTAAAAACGATCAACCGTTGAGGTGCGCGATGAATTCAAGCTTCTGGAAGTCCGGCCATACTCCAACCCTGTTCGCGGCGTTTCTGTATTTCGACCTGAGTTTTATGGTCTGGTATCTGCTCGGCCCACTGGCCGTGCAAATCGCCACCGACCTGCACCTGACCACGCAACAGCGTGGGCTGGTGGTGGCCACGCCGATCCTCGCGGGCGCCGTGCTGCGCTTTGTGATGGGCCTGCTGGCTGATCGCCTGTCTCCCAAAACCGCCGGGCTGATCGGTCAGGTCATTGTTATTGGTGCGCTGTTTGTGGCCTGGAAGCACGGTATTCACAGCTACGAGCAGGCTCTTTTGCTGGGACTGTTTCTGGGCATGGCTGGCGCCTCGTTTGCCGTTGCGTTGCCGCTGGCCTCGCAGTGGTATCCACCGCAACACCAGGGCAAGGCAATGGGCATCGCCGGTGCAGGCAACTCTGGCACGGTGTTCGCTGCGCTACTGGCCCCGGTGCTGGCAGCGGCCTATGGCTGGAGCAATGTGTTCGGCTTTGCCCTGATCCCGCTGGTGCTGTGCATTTTCGTGTTTGCCTGGTTGGCCAAAAACGCCCCGGAACGGCCCGTGGCCAAGTCCATGAGTGATTACTTCAAGGCCCTGGGCGACCGCGACAGTTGGTGGTTCATGTTTTTCTACAGCGTGACGTTCGGCGGCTTTATCGGCCTGGCCAGCGCCCTGCCCGGCTATTTTAACGATCAATACGGACTAAGCCCGGTGACGGCGGGTTACTACACAGCCGCCTGTGTGTTTGGCGGTAGTTTGATGCGGCCGCTGGGCGGTGCGCTGGCGGATCGCTTCGGCGGTATTCGTACCCTGTTGGGGATGTACACCCTGGCGACCATCAGCATCGCCGCCGTAGGTTTCAACCTGCCAAGCTCCTATGCAGCACTGGCGCTTTTCGTCTGCACAATGCTGGGATTGGGTGCAGGTAACGGGGCTGTTTTCCAATTGGTGCCTCAGCGCTTTCGTCGTGAAATTGGCGTTATGACGGGCTTGATCGGCATGGCAGGCGGCATTGGTGGTTTCGCCCTCGCAGCAGGCATGGGCGCGATTAAACAAAGCACCGGCAGCTATCAATTGGCTTTGTGGTTATTTGCCAGCCTTGGCGTACTGGCCTGGTTCGGCCTGCACGGGGTCAAGCGCCGCTGGAGAACAACGTGGGGCTCGGCTGCCGTGACCGCTGCCCGAGTGTGAGACTGCGATGAGTCTGCAACTGAGTTTCGCCCACGCCAGCGCCATCGGCCCTCGCGCAGAGAATCAGGACGCACTGCGCGAAGTCACGCCTGTGCCCATGCTGGCGGCAAGCAAGGGGCATTTATTTGCCATTGCCGATGGCGTCAGCCAATGCGCCGATGGCGGCCTGGCCGCCCGTTCGACGTTGCAGGCACTGGCGCTGGACTACTACGCCACACCAGAAACCTGGAGCGTCGCCCAGGCACTGGAGCGTTTGCTGCTCGCGCAAAATAGCTGGCTGCGCGCCAATGGCGGCGGGCAACCGCTGCTGACCACGGTAAGTGCTGTGGTCATGCGCGGCAGGCGTTTTACGTTGGCCCATGTGGGTGATTGCCGGGTCTACCGCTGGCACACCACAACCTTGCAGCGCATCAGTGAAGACCACGTCTGGGACCAGCCGGGTATGCAGCATGTGCTCAAGCGTGCGCTGGGGCTGGATCAGTATCTGGTGGTGGATTTTCTGGACGGTGAACTGCAACAGGGCGAGACCTTTGTGCTGCTTAGTGACGGTATATGGTCGACCCTGGGCGATACCGCCATAGCCGCCCTGTTGCGTGATCTTCCCGACCTGCAAAGCGCCGCCAGCACGCTGGTGAATGCCGCGCATCGGGCAGGCAGTCAGGACAATGCCAGCGCTCTGCTGGTGAGGGTCGACGCCCTGGGAGAAAGCGCCATCGGCGACGCCCTGGCGCAACTGCAGCAATGGCCACTACCGCCCGCGCTCAAACCGGGGCAACACTTTGAAAACTGGCAGGTCGAAAGCCATGTTGGCCAGAGCCAGCAATCACTGCTCTACCGGGTGCGGGATGCGCAGCAACAGCCCTGGCTACTGAAAACCCTGCCGGCCCATCTGCACGACGATCACCTGGCAGGGCAAGCGCTGCTATCGGAAGAATGGTTCCTCAAGCGCGTGGCGGGTCGTCATTTCCCCGAGGTGCACCCCGCCAGCCAGCGTCAGCATTTGTACTACGTGATGCGTGAATACCCAGGCACCACCCTGGAAAATCTCTATACCAAGCGCGGGCCTCTGCCCCTGGCACAATGGCTGGATCTGGCCGAGCGCCTGTTGCGAGCTGTGGGCCTGTTACACCGACGGCAGATTTTTCATCGCGATATCAAACCGCACAATCTGTTGCTGGGTGACGACGGTGAATTGCGCTTGCTGGACTTTGGGCTGGCCTACTGCCCCGGTCTGTCGGAGGATCTGCCATCAACGTTGCCCGGCACACCCAGTTATCTCTCCCCGGAAGCCTTTCGCGGCGAAAAACCCAGCCCCGGACAGGATCTCTACGCCGTGGGCGTGACGCTGTATTACCTGCTGACCGGGCATTACCCCTACGGAGAAATCGAAGCATTTCAGCGTCCGCGCTTTGGTTTGCCTGTCAGCGCCAGTCGTTATCGACCCGATCTGCCAGAGTGGATTGCCCATAACCTTGAGCGCGGGGTTGCCGCCGATCCGGCGCAACGCTTTGAAACGGCCGAAGAATGGCTGCTACAACTGGAGCAGGGTGAGCGCCAGAGCTTGAGCGTGCGCCCCCGGCCCTTGCTGGAGCGCGAGCCGTTAAAGGTATGGCGGACGGTGGCATCAGTGTCGTTGTTGATAAATCTGGTGCTGATATTTTTGCTGTCTCACCCATAAAGGTGTTCGCTACAGGGCAAGCGGCGCCCCAATAACGGGCGAGGCGCATTGCATCGGTGCACAAAAACACCCCGCGAATATCCAGACATCGTGTAAACACGGGCTCTTGTCAACTTGGCACAACCACTGCATTAGCTAATCAATCAAACATAAAACCCGGTCTTCAACGACGAATACCAGGTTTCCCGAGAGAACGGGACAAGGACAAAGGCGTCCTCGCTAGGCAACTAGCGGGACGCCTTTTTTTGTTTTTGCACAATGTGTCGAACAAGGCCGCAATGCCCCCCCAGAAGGCCGGCCTTGCTCGCGGAGAACCTGATGAAAAAACTCAAACTGGTGATGATCGGCAACGGCATGGCCGGGGTTCGCACCCTGGAAGAGTTGCTCAAACTGAGCAACGAGCTGTACGAGATTACGGTCTTCGGCGCCGAACCTCACGCCAACTACAACCGTATCCTGCTCTCGCCCGTTCTGGCCGGGGAACAGACCTTCGAGGAGATAGTGCTCAACGATCTGGACTGGTACCTGGACAACAACATCAAGCTGCTGCTCAACCGCAAGGTGGTGCAGATCGACCGGGCCAAGCGCCGGGTTATCGCCGAAGACGGTACCGAAGCCGAGTACGACCGTCTGCTGATTGCCACCGGCTCTACGCCCTTTATCCTGCCGATCCCCGGCAACACCCTGGACGGTGTGATCGGCTACCGCGATATTGCTGATACCCAGGCGATGATCGATACCGCCAAAACCCATAAACACGCGGTGGTCATCGGTGGCGGACTGCTGGGGCTGGAGGCAGCCAATGGCCTGATGCTGCGCGGCATGCATGTGACCGTGGTGCATATCGGCGAATGGCTGCTGGATCGCCAACTCGACCCGATCAGCGGCCAACTGCTGCAAAATGCTCTTGAAGCACGCGGCCTGCATTTTCGCCTGCGCGAACAGACCAATGCCCTGCACGATGCTGGCAATGGCCGGGTGGGCTCGGTGGAGTTCAAGAACGGCGAGATCATCCCTGCAGATCTGGTAGTGATGGCTGCCGGTATTCGGCCCAATACCGAGCTTGCCGAGCAGGCGGGCATCCCCTGCAATCGCGGCATTCTCGTCAACGACACCCTGCAAACCTACGACCCGCGCATTTACGCCATCGGCGAATGCGCCAGCCATCGCGGCATCGCTTACGGCCTGGTGGCGCCACTGTTCGAGCAGGCCAAGGTCTGCGCCAACCACCTCGCACAACTGGGTTTTGCCCGCTATCAGGGCTCGGTCACGTCGACCAAACTGAAGGTCACCGGCATCGATCTGTTCTCGGCAGGCGACTTTATGGGCGGTGAAGGCACTGAAATCATCACCCTCAGCGACCCGATCGGCGGGGTCTACAAAAAGCTGGTGATCAAGGACGACATTCTGGTGGGTGCCTGCCTGTACGGCGACACCGCAGACGGCGGCTGGTACTTCCGGCAAATCCGTGAGAATCACGCCATCGGTGAGATCCGCGATCATTTGATGTTTGGTGAAAATGCCATAGGCGATGTCGGCCATCAGGGCCAGGACAAGGCCATGAGCATGGCCGACACCGCCGAAATCTGCGGTTGCAATGGCGTGTGCAAGGGCACCATCGTCAAGGCTATTCAAGAGCACGGGCTGTTCAGCGTTGATGAGGTCAAAAAGCACACCAAGGCGGCCAGCTCCTGCGGTTCATGCGCGGGGTTGGTGGAGCAGATTTTGATCAACACCGTGGGGGGCGCGGCGGACGTCAAACCCAAAAGCGAAAAAGCCATCTGCGGCTGCAGCGACCTGAACCACGGACAAATCCGCCGGGCCATTCGCGAGCAACATTTGCTGACCATCGCCGACACCCAGCGCTACCTGAACTGGCGCTCGCCCAACGGCTGCGCCACCTGCCGCCCGGCGCTCAACTACTACCTGATTTCCACCTGGCCGGGAGAGGCCCGCGATGATCCGCAATCACGGCTAATAAACGAAAGGGCCCACGCAAACATTCAAAAAGACGGCACCTATTCCGTCGTCCCGCGGATGTGGGGCGGCGTCACCAACCCCTCCGAGCTGAGGCGTATTGCCGATGTGGCCGACAAGTACAACGTGCCGATGGTCAAGGTTACCGGCGGGCAGCGCATCGATCTGCTGGGGATAAAAAAACACGACCTGCCGGGCGTGTGGAAGGATCTGGACATGCCCTCGGGGCATGCCTACGGCAAATCCATCCGCACGGTAAAGACCTGTGTGGGCAGCGAGTTCTGCCGCTTCGGCACGCAAAACTCGACGCAACTGGGCATCGAACTGGAACACGATCTGTTCAATATGTGGTCGCCGCACAAGGTGAAGTTGGCAGTGTCCGGTTGCCCGCGCAACTGTTCGGAAGCAGGCATCAAGGACGTAGGAATTATCGGCGTGGACTCAGGCTGGGAGATGTATATCGGCGGTAATGGCGGGATCAAAACCGAGGTTGCCGAGTTCTTCGTCAAGCTCAAAACGGCTGAAGAAGTCCGCGAGTACAACGGTGCCTTTTTACAGTTGTATCGCGAAGAGGCCTTCTACCTCGAGCGCACCGTGCATTACCTGCAACGGGTCGGTATGGAGCACATCAAAAAGGCTGTGCTTGAAGACCCCGAACGGCGCAAGGCGCTCAATGATCGCCTGCAGTTTTCCCTGTCGTTTGAGCAAGACCCGTGGAAAGAGCGCCTGGTGCAGCCGTTGCTGAAAAAGGAGTTCGAGGTCATCCCCGTGAACAATCTGGAGGTGCCGGCATGAACTGGCTCGATATCTGTTCACTTGAAGAAATCAACACCCTGGGCTCACGGATCATCAGCGGACCGAAGGGTGATATCGCGATTTTTCGCACAAGCGACGACGAAGTGTTCGCCCTCGACGACCGCTGCCCGCACAAGGGCGGCCCGTTGTCCCAGGGTTTGATCTACGGCAAGCGCGTCGCCTGCCCGCTGCACAACTGGCAGATCGATCTGCAAAGCGGCGAAGCCCAGGCTCCGGACATCGGTTGCGCCCACCACCATCAGGCGCGGGTGGAAAATGGCCGTGTGCAGTTGGCCCTGCGGGACGCAGGCTGATGAGCCGCCAGATCACCGCCTCCACCTGCTGCTACTGCGGGGTCGGCTGCGGCGTGCTGATCGAACATGATGGCGAGCGTATTCTCGGCGTCAGCGGCGATCCGGCGCATCCGGCCAACTATGGCAAGCTGTGCAGCAAAGGCTCGACCCTGCACCTGACCGGCGACCTCAATGCCCGTGCGCTGTACCCGCAACTGCGCCTGGGCAAGGCACTGGCCCGTGGTCGCAGCGACTGGGACAGCGCCCTTGATCACGCGGCCAATGTGTTCGCCGCCACCATCGCCGAGCACGGCCCCGACAGCGTGGCGTTTTATATCTCGGGGCAGTTGCTGACCGAGGATTACTACGCCTTCAACAAACTGGCCCGGGCGCTGGTGGGCACCAACAATATCGACAGCAATTCGCGGCTGTGCATGTCCTCGGCCGTGGTCGGCTACAAACGAAGCCTGGGCGCCGATGCGCCGCCTTGCAGCTATGAAGACCTGGAGCTGAGCGATTGCGTGATGATCGTCGGCAGCAATATGGCCTACGCACATCCGGTACTGTTTCGCCGCCTGGAGGAGGCAAAAGCCCGACGTCCGCAGATGAAAGTCATCGTTATCGACCCGCGGCGTACCGATACCTGCGATCTGGCCGACCTGCATCTGGCAATTTTACCGGGCACCGACGTCGCGTTGTTTCACGGGATTTTGCATTTATTGCTGTGGGAAGACTGGGTCGATCGCGACTTTATCCAGGCCCACACTCAGGGCCTGCCCGAGCTGAAAAGCCTGGTGCGCGATTACACCCCACAGATGGTCTCGCAATTGTGCGGCATCAGCGTCGAGCAACTGCAGCAATGCGCCGAATGGGTGGGCACCTCGCCAAGTTTTTTATCGCTGTGGTGCATGGGCCTGAACCAGTCCACCGCCGGCAGCGCGAAAAACAGCGCCCTGATCAATCTGCATCTGGCCACCGGGCAAATCGGCCGCCCGGGTGCAGGGCCGTTCTCGCTTACCGGTCAGCCCAATGCCATGGGCGGGCGCGAAACCGGTAGCCTGTCCAACTTGTTACCCGGCCATCGTGATGCGGCCAATGCCGAACACCGGGCCGAAGTCGCCGCTTACTGGGGTGTTGAGCAACTGCCACAGAACACCGGCCTGAGCGCCATCGAACTCTTTGAGCAAATGGCCAGCGGCAAGGTCAAGGCCGTGTGGATCGCCTGCACCAACCCCGCGCAATCCATGCCGGACCAGACTGCCGTGCGGGCGGCGTTGCAGGCCTGCCCGTTTGTGGTGCTGCAAGAGGCGTTTCACACCACCGAAACCGCGGCCTTCGCCGACCTGCTGTTGCCCGCCGCCAGTTGGGGGGAAAAGGACGGCACAGTGACAAACTCTGAGCGGCGTATTTCCCATGTACGCAAAGCCATTCCGGCACCGGGGGAAGCCCGTCCGGACTGGGCAATTACGGTGGATTTCGCACAGCGCCTGGAAAAACATCTGCGTCCCGAGCACAGCAGCCTGTTTGCATTTGAAACTGAAGCCCAGGTGTTCGACGAATACAAGCACCTGACCTCTGGCCGTGATCTGGACCTGTCGGGTATCAGCCATGCAGTGCTCGATGCCATCGGCCCGCAACAGTGGCCTTTCCCGATAGGGGCCCGTGAAGGCACTGCGCGGCTGTATCTGGACGGGGTATTCCCTACCGCCACCGGTCGTGCGCAGTTCGTGGCCGAGCCCTACCGCGCCGCCAAGGAGCAGCGCGACGCACGCTTCCCCCTCACGCTGATCACTGGTCGCCTGCGCGACCAATGGCACGGCATGAGCCGCACCGGCACGGCCGCGCAATTGTTCGGTCACGTCAGCGAAGCGGTGTTGAGCCTGCACCCGGACGAGTTGCGCCGTCATCGCCTGCAGCCCGGAGATCTGGTCAGCCTCAAGAGTCGGCGCGGCGCCGTGATTGTTCCAGTCAGCAGCGACGACAGCGTGCGCCCGGGGCAGGCGTTTTTGCCGATGCACTGGGGTGACCGCTTCCTCAAGGGCGGGGTCAACACCTTGACCGTGCCAGCGTTTGACCCGCTGTCCAAACAACCGGAACTCAAACACAGCGCCGTGCGCCTGGAACCGGCGCAATTACCTTGGCACCTTTTCGCCCTGATCGAGGGTGATGTTCAACAGAACTTCGAGACACTGCGCCAGCTCTGCGAAACCTTTTCGTACGTCAGTTTCAGCCTGACTGGCCGCGAGCGCCCTGCGTTACTGATCCGTGCCGCCAGCGCCAGCGCACCCGATCCGCAACTGCTACGCGAGATTGATCAATGCCTGGGGCTCAACGAGGGGCCGGTACTGGCTTACGACGACCCGCGCCGCGCCATTGGCAAGCGGGTGCGCATCGAGCACGGAAGCATCACTGCGATTCGTCTGGCGGGCGAAACCCTGGCACGGCACTGGCTGCAAAACCTGTGGCAGGAAGGCCGCGCCGACGAGCAATTGCGCCGCTGGCTGCTGGCGCCACTGAGCGCGCCACCGGGCAACGCCAACGCCCCGACCGCTGGCAACTCGATTGTGTGCAATTGCAAGAACGTCAGTCAGAGCGTGATTGAGGCTGGCATCGCCCAAGGGCTGGACTTGCAGGGACTGAAAAGATCGTTGGGCTGCGGGACGCAATGCGGCTCCTGTGTCCCGCAAATCAAGCGCTTGCTGACTGCCCAGGCGCAGCCGGTCGCCATTAACCCGTGAGGAAATCACAATGAGTGCAAAAGTCTGGCTGGTGGGCGCAGGGCCGGGTGATCCGGAACTGCTGACGCTCAAGGCCGTGCGCGCCCTGCGCGAAGCAGATGTCGTATTGATTGACGATCTGGTCAATGACGCGGTGCTGGAGCATTGCCCCGCTGCGCGGGTGATTTCGGTGGGCAAACGCGGAGGGTGCCGTTCGACTCCACAGGCGTTTATTCATCGCCTGATGCTGCGTTATGCCCGCCACGGCAAATGCGTGGTTCGACTCAAGGGCGGCGACCCATGCATTTTCGGCCGTGGCGGCGAAGAGGCACAGTGGTTGCGTGAACACGGGGTTGAGGTGGAACTGGTCAATGGCATCACGGCCGGCCTGGCTGGCGCGACGCAATGCGCTATCCCCCTGACCCTGCGCGGCGTGGCCCGTGGCGTGACGCTGGTGACGGCACACACCCAGGATGACAGCCAGGTGAACTGGCAGGCGCTGGCGCAAAGCGGCACGACCCTGGTGGTGTATATGGGGGTAGCAAAGTTGAGCGAGATCCGCGAACAATTGCTGGCGGGCGGCATGACGGCGGACATGCCGGTGGCCATGATCGAAAATGCCTCCCTGCCCCACCAGCGCGAATGCCGCAGCGACCTGACGGCGATGGAGAAAGATGCCCAGGCGTTTGAACTCAAGAGCCCGGCGATTCTGGTGATTGGTCGCGTGGCAGCATCCAGCGCGGCACAACCATCACGGGAGGAGAATGTGTGGGAGCCGGGCTTGCCCGCGATGCAGGCAACCCGCTAGTTCTGAAGGGAATTTTAACTGTGGGAGCGAGCCTGCTCGCGAACGACTTTCGCGAGCAGGCTCGCTCCCACAGGGAGAGTTGACCGGCAACAGAGTATCTACAGAAATGGCGCAGAAGGGGTGATCTCAAACGACCCCCTTCGCCTCAACGTTTACCCCGCTGCGGGCCACAAGCCACGCGCAAAGCGACTTGTGACTGAGCCAAATCGACCCCCGCCGTCATCCCGGTGTCATGGGGCTTTGTTTCCTTGACGGGCATTCAGCCCTCAAGGAGCCCCCATGATTCGCCCCACATTACTGGCCCTCGCGCTTTTTTCCGTGATCAACAGCGCTTGCGCCGCCCCCGACACGCCGCTGCCCCACTCCCCCGGCGCGCCTTATGCCGCCAGTGGCCTGGCCGACCGTATCGTGCTGACCCCCGGGGCCGATCCTGCCAGGGAAATGGCCGTTACATTCCGCACCGATACCCGCCAGCAGACCAGCCAGCTGCAACTGGCTCCTGCCCTCGATGGCCCGCAACTGGCCAAGGCGGCGCATGAGGTCCAGGGCACAAGCATCAGCCTGGACAACGAGAACGGCGCGGCGTTGTTCCACCAGGTACGCCTGCACGACCTGCAGCCGGGCACGGCCTATGTGTACCGGGTCAAGGGCAGCGACGGCTGGAGTGAGTGGTTGCAGTTCCACACTGCGACCAAGAGTTTCAAGCCGTTCAACTTTATTTATATGGGCGATGTGCAGAACGACATTCTGTCACTGGCCTCGCGCAGCATTCGCCAGGCCTTGCAGAGCGTGGCCAACCCCGCGTTGATCGTGCATGCCGGGGACCTGGTGTCGCAACGCGAAGACCTGGTACACGACGATCAATGGGGCGAATGGAACCAGGCAGGTGGTTTCAATTACGGGATGATTCCCCAGCTAGTGGCCGCCGGCAACCACGAATACCTCGACGGCCTCAACCCCGACGGCAGCGAAACCCGCACTCTCGGGCCGCACTGGAGCCGCCAGTTCGCCCTGCCGCAAAACGGTGTTGATGGGCTCAAAGACACCACCTACTTTGTCGACTATCAGGGTGTGCGGTTTATCGTCCTTGATGGCACCTCGGCGCTCGATATGGGCACCCTTGATCAACAGACCCGCTGGCTTGAGCAGAGCCTGAAAACCAGCCCCGCACGCTGGAATATCGTGGTCACTCACCAGCCGGTCTACACCTGCGCCCGCCCCGAAGATACCGAGCCGTTGAAAACTGCCTGGAAGCCGCTGTTCGAGCGTTATGCGGTGGATCTGGTGTTGCAGGGCCATGATCACTGCTACAGCCGTGTCAGCAACGAGGCCGGGCGTGTTGCGTCCAAAGCCGCACAAGCCGGCGGCAAGATTCAGGGACCGGTGTATATGGTCTCGGTAGCGGGTTCGAAGATGTATGGCCTCAATGACCGGGCCCGGCAGCAACCAGATCGCAGTGCTGAAGAAACCCAGCTGTACCAGACGGTCGACGTACAGGACTCAAGGCTGAAGGTGCGCAGCTACACCGCGGCTGGCAAGTTGTATGACGCCTTTGACCTGGAGCGCGACGGCAAAAATCGCAACCACTTGCGCGAGCCGGTGAAAAACCTGCCCGCCGAACGCGCCTGCACGCAAACGGCTGGCCCCGACGGCTTCGCCTGCAGCTCAAGGGCCAAGTAACCCGCTGCTACGGGAAAACTTCAACTGTGGGAGCGAGCCTGCTCGCGAACGACCTTCGCGAGCAGGCTCGCTCCCACTGGAAGGTATCTACAGGGTTCGGGGGCACCTCACTGCTCTAGGCTCTGTACGTAAAGTATTGTCGCAAGCACCGCATAGCGCAGGCCAATGAGACCATCGCCGCAAAACTTGTT
>NZ_WIWL01000208.1:0-28538 GCF_009600105.1 Pseudomonas sp. FSL R10-0056 | reverse complement strand
TGTCCCCTTCGTCTAGTGGCCTAGGACACCGCCCTTTCACGGCGGTAACAGGGGTTCGAGTCCCCTAGGGGACGCCACGATTACCCGCTTTGCGGGATTTATAAGGGTCATTCGATTATTGAATGACCCTTTTGTTTGTCTGCAGTTTTTTAATTCCTGCTCTTCAAGTTTCCCGTCGCCCCCTCTGCGTTACACTGCGCTCCTTATTTATGTACAGGGAGACAAGGCATGAGTTGGGATTTGGCAGCGCCGTTTATCATTGACCTGCAGGTGCAGGCCGAAGACATTGACGGGTTTGGTCATGCCAATAACGCGTCCTATGTGGTCTGGCTGGAACGCTGCGCCTGGCGCCACTCGCAGCGCCTGGGGCTGGACCTCACCGAGTACCGTCGCCTCGACCGCGCCATGGCGGTCTCCCGTCATGAAATCGACTATCTGGCCAGCGCCTACGAAGGCGATGAGCTGCAGCTAGCCACCTGGATTGTCGATTGTGACCAGCGCCTGCGCATGACCCGTCACTTTCAATTGGTGCGCCCCTGCGATGGTGTGACCCTGTTGCGTGCCCAAACCACCTTTGTCTGCATTGAACTGTCCACGGGCAAGGCCAGGCGCCTGCCGCCCGAGTTCCTTGACGGTTATGGCCCGGCTGTCGTGACGGCCTGACCGTCAGCGCCTGCGCATACCGATTGCCCGCAGAACCGCGTAAACTTCCGCACGTTTTTCATGAGAGTCACCCATGCAAATTGCTTTGGCGCCGATGGAGGGGTTGGTCGACAACATCCTGCGTGATGTCCTGACCCGCACCGGCGGTATTGATTGGTGCGTGACCGAATTTATTCGGGTCACCGAACGGCTTTTGCCCGAAGCCTACTTCCATAAACTCGCTCCCGAGTTGCAGCACGGTGCGCAAACGCGTTCCGGCGTGCCGCTGCGCGTGCAGTTGCTGGGCTCGGACCCGGCGTGCCTGGCCGATAACGCGGCATTGGCCTGTGAGCTGGGCAGCGGGGTGATCGACCTCAATTTTGGTTGCCCGGCCAAGACCGTGAACAAGTCCCGTGGCGGGGCGGTGTTGCTCAAGGAGCCCGAACTGCTGCACGCCATCTTGCTGCAAGTGCGTCGCACCGTGCCTGCGCATATTCCGGTCACCGCCAAGATGCGCCTGGGCTTCGACACGCCCGACAGCGCCAATGAGTGCGCAATCGCCCTGGCCGAAGGCGGCGCCAGCCAGATCGTGGTGCATGCGCGGACCAAAATGGATGGCTACAAGCCGCCTGCGCATTGGGAATACATTGCCCAGGTGCAGGAAGCGGTCAAGGTGCCGGTGTTTGCCAATGGCGATATCTGGTCGGTTGAAGATTGGCGTCGTTGCCGCGAAATCAGTGGCGCTGAAGACATCATGCTCGGCCGTGGCCTGGTGTCGCGCCCCGATCTGGCCGCGCAAATTGCCGCTGCCCGCGCCGGTGTTGAGGTAGTGCCGATGACCTGGGCCGATTTGCAGCCCATGATCCGCGACTTCTGGGCCCAGGCCGAAGCCCAGCTGACCCCGCGCTCGGCACCGGGGCGGCTCAAGCAGTGGCTGGCAATGTTGACCCGCAACTATCCTGAAGCGGTGGTGTTGTTCAATGCCATGCGTCGTGAAACAGACTGTGAGAAGGTCCGGCACATGGTCAACAACCCGCCTGTCGATGTGGCTTGAAGCGTCTGAAAAAAATTTCAAAAAAAGCCTTGAAATGGTTTTGACGGTCCCTATCTAAGGGGTACGCGATGCCGAAACCGGGTCGCGTAACAAAATCTCGCTGAAATCAGGAGGATGAAATTATGAGCAACGCTTTTTCAATGGCGCCACTGTTCCGTAATTCTGTCGGCTTTGACCGTTTTAGTGATTTGTTTGAAACCGCACTGCGCAACGATTCAAGCGGCGGCTACCCACCTTACAACGTTGAAAAACGGGGTGAAGACAGCTACCGCATCGTGGTAGCAGCTGCAGGCTTCCAGCAAGATGATCTGGACCTGCAAGTAGAGAAAGGTGTGCTGAGCGTCAGCGGCAGCAAACGCGAAAGCACCAGCGAAGAAGGCGTGACCTTCTTGCATCAAGGTATTGCACAGCGGGCATTCAAATTGTCCTTCCGCCTTGACGATCATATCGAGATCAAAGGCGCAAACCTGAGCAATGGTTTGCTGAGCATCGACCTGCAGCGGGTGGTGCCGGAAGAGGCAAAAGCCAAACGCATCCCGATCAATGGGGATTCGCAGCCTGCTCTGCAAAACTGATCTGAGCATGTGCCAGGCAAGAACCCCGTCCAGGTGACGGGGTTCTTTCTATCCGCAGTTTGTAACGAGCAGTACGCAGGCATTTGTCCCCGATCCTCTCCCCGGGGCAAGTGCCTGCATTTCATCTCACCCGCACTTCTTCACTTACCCGCCTGACCTGCTGTCAGCTGGTTTTTCTGCAGGTTTTTTTCGGCTTTGTAGCGCAGGGCTACATCGGGCACACCGCCACTTTTGCCGGTTTCCACCCAGTTGCGAATTCGACCGGCATCGGCGAAGTGGGTGTACTTGCCAAAGGCATCCAGAATGACCAGGGACACCGGGCGCCCACCCATTTCAGTCACCAGCACCAGGCAATGACCGGCCTGATTGGTAAAGCCGGTCTTGGTGATCTTGATATTCCATTTGTCTTTTCTGACCAGGTGATCGGTGTTGCTGAAACCCAGGCTGTAGTTGGGTTTGCGGAACGCCACGGTCTTTTCCTTGGTGGTGCTCAACTGGCTGAGCATCGGGTAATGCCGCGCCGCTGCCAGCAGCTTGCTCAGGTCGCGGGCAGTGGATACGTTGTGGATCGACAACCCGGTCGGCTCAACATAGTGAGTGCTCATCATGCCCAGGCTTTTGGCCTTGGCATTCATCGCCGCGATAAAGGCTACATAACCCCCCGGATAGTGGTGGGCAAGGCTGGCGGCTGCGCGGTTTTCCGAAGACATCAGGGTGATCAGCATCATTTCGTGACGCGACAGCTCGCTGCCGATTTTTACCCGCGAAAACACGCCCTTCATCTCCGGGGTGTCGCTGATATTGACCGAAATGGATTCGTCCATCGACTGCTTGGCATCCAGCACTACCATGGCGGTCATCAATTTGGTGACGGAGGCAATTGGCACGATGGCGTCAGGGTTGCTGGCAAAAATCACTTTGTTGGTTTGCAGGTCGATCAGCAGCGCACTGCCTGAGGCGATGTGCAGTTGCGAGGTATCCCGTGGGGCCGAAGTGCTTTCAGCCGCTGCGGCGATTGAAGAAGCACTGGTGCCTGCCAGAACTAAACACAGGCTCAAAATGGAAAAATGAATTTTCACGCAGAATGACTCAAGAAGGGTTGGGAAGTACCGGGCTGCAACGGCTGTTATACACATGACGTTACATTTAGTCAGTATGGATCAGTGGCGGCAGAAATGCCTGATTTTGCAGAGGTTTGTCAGAGAAAATCCGAATATACCGGTAAAAAGGTTGGGTGCCGCGGCGAGCCTAGCAGGAGGATGCTGTTGGTTGGCTGAACGGACTGGAGGCTTTGAAGTGCAGGCAGGCAGAGCCTGGTGCGCCGCCTGCGAGGGCTTGGCCTCGCAGGCGTGCGTGCTTACGATTCCGGTTGATAATGCAGCAAGTCCCCCGGCTGACAATCCAGTGCGATGCAAATGGCTTCCAGGGTTGCCAGCCTGATGCCCTTTACTTTCCCTTGCTTGAGCAGTGACAGGTTCTGCTCGGTAATGCCCACCCTGTGCGCCAGGTCCTTGGATTTGACCTTGCGCATGGCCAGCATGACGTCCAGCTTGATCTCGATCGGCATTTTGGCCTCTTAAACGAACTGCTGATTTTCCCGCGCCAACGAACACGCCTTGTACAGGCTGCGGGCGATGATCATAAGGGAAGCCGAGAGGAACAAGGCAACAAGATGCGACGGCTCGAAGCTGATCGTGAGCAAGCGCTCGCCCGCAGGCCGCAAAATGGTGACCCAGACACTCATGACCGGGGTTAACAGGAGGCTGGCCAGCACCCATATAGAAACGCTTTTACCCACTTTACCCAGCAACTCGGCAGATTCGGTCGAGAAATACTCGCCCTTGCTGTAGGCCAGAAACAGGCTGCGCAGGGCCAGCAAGCCTTTGGCGAGTATCAGCAGGGGGATGCTGGACAGGATTATGGCACCAGCAACCTGCCACCAGGGCATCAACGGGATGTCGGCCTGCAGTGTTTCGGTCATGGCGCTCAGGTTGAACCCGCCCACATAAGTGCCTATGGCGTTGGGGAAAATCCAGTAAGCGATATTGGCCAGCAACATACCCGCGACAAGTGCCAGCGTGGTTGTGGCCAGGATGCGGCTGCGATTGGCAAGGGGATCGGTTTTCATCGAACAGTCCTTCTGGTTCTGCTTGTGGTTGTAAAAAGCCCGGAATCCGCCCAGGGAAAGCGTATTGCCCTGCGCAGTGAAACTATCGTATTGCGATAAAAAATTATTGTAAAACGATAATATCACCCTCTGTATTAACAAATATTTCCACTGTGCCGATTAGGCAGGGCAGTGCAATTGTGTAAAATGCCGGCCCCTTGAAATTGACCGGTCGGCCTGATGACTCCTGAAGCGTTAACCACCCTGCACCAGCACTTATTGACTGCACTGCAGGCTGTGCCTGCTGAAACCCGGCGTTTGTTCCATGGGCGTGGACGTTGCTGGCCCGGGCTTGAGCAGTTGACGGTGGACTGGTTGCAAGGCGTGGTGCTGGTTTCTCTATTCAAGGAGCCCGAGGCCCTGCAACTGGCTGCACTCAAGCAACTGCTGCAGGCCATTGTTCAGTCAGCCGCGTGGCAGGCCAGCGGTGCACACACACTGGTGCTGCAACATCGTTATACGCTGCAAAGCGACACCGAGTGGCTGGTGGGCGAGGCAATTGACGAGTGGACGCTGACTGAAGGCGGATTGTGCTATCGCGTGGACCTGGGCCGCAAACAGAACAACGGCCTGTTCCTGGACATGCGTTATGGTCGTGACTGGGTAAGGGCCAATGCCGGGGGCAAGCGAGTGTTGAACCTGTTTGCCTATACCTGCGGGTTTTCAGTGGCCGCCATAGAAGGCGGCGCCCAGCATGTGGTCAACCTCGACATGTCCCGTGCGGCCCTGAGCCGTGGCCGCGACAACCATCGCCTGAACGGGCATGACATGAGCAAGGTGACGTTTCTGGGTCATGAGCTGTTCAAGTCCTGGGGCAAGGTGAAAAGCACCGGGCCTTACGATCTGGTGATCATCGATCCGCCGTCATTTCAGAAAGGCAGCTTTTTGCTGACCAAGGACTACCAGCGCGTGGTGCGCCGACTGCCGGAGTTGCTCAGTGAAAACGGCACAGTACTGGCGTGCATGAATGACCCGGCACTGGGTTCGGATTTTTTGATCGATGGCGTGACCCGTGATGCGCCGATCCTGCGTTTTGTTCAGCGCCTGGACAACCCGCCGGAGTTCCCGGACGCCGATGTCGAGTGCGGCCTCAAAGCGCTGGTGTTCAGGCAGGGCGTTTGACAGGCGAAAAAAAGCCCGCAGGGGAGGTGCGGGCAAGGGGTTCATTGAATGAGCAATGAGCGCAGCCAATATACCGCTCGTTGCGTTCGAAGACTGTGAAACAAAATTCATGGTTCTGCGGGTGCTCGTGACCGTAGCAGCTGGCGCAGGAACAAGGCTGCGTCCGGCGGCGAAGCCGTCGTAAAGTCAGAGCACAGGTTTTTACAGATAAACCGCATGCTCTGGTTTTACGATCGCTTGGCAATCGAACGCAGCCTCGTTCCTTCGGCAGCTGCTACGCAGGGGTTATTTGGTACGCGACGACTCAAACAGGAACCACACGCGGCGCTCGGCCTCGTCGATCCAGTTTTCCAGCAGGCTGGTAGTCGCCACATCGCCCAGCTCGGAGCACATGTCGTGAGTCTCACGCATATAGGCGGCCAGCTGGATATTGTCTTCGCGCAGTTCTGCCAGCATGTCTTCCGGCGTCACGAAGTCGGCGTCGTTGTCCAGCAGGCGTTGCAGCTTCTTGATGTGGCCGATGGAGCGGATTGTGGTGCGCCCCAGCTTGCGCACACGCTCGGCGATGGCATCGGTGGTCGCGTAGATCTGGTCAGCCTGCTCGTCGAGCAGCAGGTGGAAATCACGGAAGTGCGGGCCGGACATGTGCCAGTGGAAATTCTTGGTCTTCATGTAGATGGCGAAGGTGTCTGCGAGCAGCGCGTTCACTTCGGCTGCGATATCGATACAGGCTTTTTCGCTCAGTGCCGTAGGTGTCCGCAGATCGGCCTTTCTGCTTTCCTTGGCGGATTTCAGGTCTTTCATGGTGGTTCCTCGTGGCAGCGGTTGATCGGAATTAACGTCTCTTGAATGCGGCTGACTAAAGACCAGGTTTGCTCTCTCGTCAAACGCGGCGGGCTGTTTTCACGCGGGCCGCGTCAAGTTATGAGGGCAGCAGAGCAAGATCGTTCAAGACTTTTTACCCTGATGTTGCGACCCTTTGCCGCTGCTTACTGCCGGAATGTTTTTGATGCCTAATGCCCTTGCTCGAACCGCGTTTATGCGCGGCGCAATTGCCTGCCTGCCGCTGACCCTGGCGTGTGCCCCCTGGGGGCTGCTGGCCGGTTCCACCGCAATCGATGCCCAGTTGACCCCCGCGCAAAGCCAGGGGCTGTCACTGTTTGTGTTTGCCGGTGCGGCGCAACTGGTTGCCATTGGCATGATCAAGGGCGGTGCCAGTGCGATTTCGATTCTGGTCACCACCTTGCTGCTGACCTCGCAACACTTGCTCTATGCCATGCACTTGCGCCCGCTGGTGGCGCCGCTCGAGCCCAAATGGCGCTTCGGGCTGGGCTTTTTGCTCACCGATGAGTTCTTTGCCCTGGTCAGCCCCTTCGACCAGAACACCTTCAATCGCTGGTATGCCCTGGGTGTGGGGCTGTGCATGTATGTGGGCTGGAATATTTTCACCCTGCTGGGCGTGGTGCTGGGCAAGAGCATCCCAGGGCTGGATCAGCTAGGGCTGGAGTTCTCGATCGCGGCCACCTTTATCGCGTTGATTACCCCGGTGGTGCGCAATATCCCGACCGTGGTCTGCGTGGCGGTCTCTTTGTTCACGGTGGTGGTGTTCAGTCACTGGCAGTGGGAGTCGGCGATTGTGCTGGCCGGGTTGGCGGGTATGGTCGCGGGCTATGCCTGCAAGCGGCTGGGAGGGTACTGGGCATGATCTGGGCAATTATTGGCGGGATGACGCTGATCCTGTTTTTCAACCGCTACCTGTTTCTGGAGCCACGCTTGCCGATTCGCCTGAATCGCGGGGTGAAGGAATTTTTGGGCTTTGCCGTACCAGGGATGCTGACGGCGATTTGCGGGCCGATCATTTTCGTCAAGG
Source organism: Pseudomonas sp. FSL R10-0056 (assembly GCF_009600105.1). Lineage (NCBI taxonomy): Bacteria > Pseudomonadati > Pseudomonadota > Gammaproteobacteria > Pseudomonadales > Pseudomonadaceae > Pseudomonas > Pseudomonas sp. FSL R10-0056. Next base: position 21,108 of record NZ_WIWL01000208.1, on the reverse strand, counting down.
ACCATCAGCTGGATCTGAGCCTGGCCAACCCCTACCTGCTGGCCGGGTTGTGCGCCATCGGGCTGATGCTGTGGAGCCGCAATGTGCTGCTCAGTGTCGCGTTGAGTGTGGCGCTGTTTTATCTGTTTCGCTGGTGGCTTTGAGCTGGGCGGCGGCACGCGAGGTAAACGGGCCGCTGACGGCAACGCCGTCACTGACCACATACCAGCATGCCAGCAGGCCGTCGGCACGCAGCGGGGCGGGAACGGCACTGCCGATCACCGACATGACATGAATCTTGGGCATACAGACCTCCTTCAACAATGGCGCTACCTTACGGGCTGTGCCGCTGCGCAAGAAATCATTGCGCGTGATAGTGGTCATTGATGTCGATGAGGTGTCAGTCAACCACCTGATCGAGCATGTGCATCACTTCCTGATCACTCAGCAGCCCTTCGCGAACCAGGTGCTGGGTCAGCAGGGAGAGCAGTTTGGCGGTGCGGTGACCTTCGAGCTGCTTGAGCTCGGTCAGAGTGTTGTACACCTTGCTGGAGGTGCAGAGCCCGACGATATGGTGCGGGTTTTGTGTAGGCATAAAGGTCGTCCTTGTTTTTATGAATGTGCCGATTGTTGCGCCAGCCAAGCTGCATGATGCCGCAGTCCGGGGCGTTACGGTGTCTTGTCCGCGACATTCACATGATCTATCCGGACCTGCCGGCAGCTGCCCAAGCCTGCCGGCTGCCAGCACCGGTTACCAGCGCGGCGGGCCGTAGTAACCCCGTGGCGGGCCGTAGTACACCGGTTGCGGTCGACCGTAGTAGCCCTGATAGTAAACGGGCTGGGGCGGCTGGACATACACCGGTTGCGGTTGGTAATAAACAGGTGGGGCCTGAACGTAAACCGGCTGTGGCTGCACATACACCGGTTGCTGCACATAAACCGGGCGCTGTTCGTGGCCTGCGATAACCGAGCCAACCACCGCGGCACCCACCACCGCGCCAAAAATTGCAGGCCCGGGGCCCCAGCCACCATGGGCCGATGCCTGCCCTGCAACAGCCAGGGTGCCGATAAGCAAAGCGATTTTGGGGATGCTACGCATCATGACGATTCCTCGAATTCCCGCCCCGACGATTCGGCCTGCACCAGACCGCAGTTAAACCCGGGGATAACATTAAGACCGTATTTATTTTAAAAACTGCGAAGCGCCCGGGTAAATTTTGTGTAAGGTCTGCGGGCGCTGAGACGATTCAGCGTTGGCGCTCCACTATGATCCAACAAAACTCCCGGTACGGCTTGTGCCGTCCATCTAAAAGCATTCAGCAAGGAGATGAGCATGCAAATGAATCCGGACAAAGACACCCGACTGTGCATATCGTTGTCGGGTCGACCGGGTAATTTCGGGCTGCGTTTTCATAATCATCTATACGAACAACTGGGCTTGAACTTTTACTACAAGGCCTTCAGCAGCAAGGATCTGGCGGGCGCAGTGACCGGTATCCGGGCATTGGGCATTCGTGGTTGCGGCGTGTCGATGCCGTTCAAGGAGGCCTGCATCGAGCTGGTGGACGAACTGGACACGTCAGCCCGGGCCATTGCCTCGATCAACACCATCGTCAACACCGACGGCCACCTCAAGGCCTATAACACCGACTACATAGCCATTGCCCAACTGCTGGGCAGCCATAAAGTGCCCAAAGACACGACCTTTGCCCTGCGCGGCAGTGGCGGCATGGCCAAGGCGGTGGCATCGGCCCTGCGCGATGGCGGTTATCGCAATGGCCTGATCGTTGCGCGCAACGAGGCAACAGGGGCGGCGCTGGCGGCAAGTTGCGGTTATGAATGGCAGCCTGAGCTGGGCGAGCGCAGGCCGCACATGCTGATCAATGTTACACCGGTGGGTATGGCGGGCGGAGCCGAGGCCGATGATCTGGCTTTCGAGGCAGATGCCATTGATCGTGCGGATATTATCTTCGACGTGGTGGCGATCCCGGTTGAAACACCCCTGATCGTGCGCGGTCGTGCCCAGGGCAAGCAGGTCATCACCGGGCTTGAGGTCATTGCCATTCAGGCCCTGGAGCAGTTTGTGCTGTACACCGGTGTGCGGCCCACCGCCGAGCAGTTCCAGGCGGCCGTGGCATTCGCGCGCAGCTGATGGCGATTGGGGGCGAGTGAGCTCGCCCCCAAAACGCTTTTACTCCAGCTCTGCCAGACGGGCTTCGAGGGCTGCAATGCGCGCCTCAAGGGCTTCGAAACGCTCTATCGAGATTGCCTGCGCGCTTGAGCGTTCTGCAGGTTGCTGGCGTGCAGTCATGATGGTTTCGATATCGGCCGGGTCGCCCAGGGCGTGCATGTAACGGTCTTCTCGCTGGCCACTCTGACGCGGTACCAGCAGGGCCAGGTCGCGGGCAATCAGGCGTTCAAGCTGATGCTGGACCTGTTCGGTGTCTTCAAAGTCGTGCATGCGCGAACTGCGGGTCAGCAACTCGTTGAGGGTTTGCGGACCGCGCAGGAACAGCAGGCCCAGCAACACCACTTGCGCAGGCACCAGCTCCAGCGCCTTGTCGACCTTGTGTTCCCAGCGATCAGCGCGGCTGCCCATCACCAGGCGGGTAAAGCCACGCCCTTCGAGGGCGCGCAGGCTTTGCCCGACCTGGCCCTGGGTCAGGTTGAGCACCGGCTCGCGGCTGGTTTTCTGGTTGCACGCCAGCACCAGAGCATTGAGCGTCAGCGGGTAGGTTTCCGGGTTGGTGGCCTGTTTCTCGATTAGGGAGCCGAGAATACGGATCTCGGTACTGTTGAGCAGAGGTCCTGCGTCAGCATCGTTTGGTACCTGTTCTGAGAACTGATCAGCGGGAACGTCCATTTTCATCTCCAATTTGAGTAACCGTTGCCAGCGACCATTGTGGTGTTTTTTGCGCGGTAGAGCGACTGGCATCTAGCCCCGTCTGTGGCAGAGAGTCTTTTTGCGTGTCAGCGGTTAACCACTTTGGCAGGCAGCGCGATCACCAGCAGGCAGCTCACTAGCAGGCAACCGGCGAAGAACCACAACGCACCGGAACTGCTGCCCGTTACGTCGATGGCGATGCCCATCAGGGAATTGCTCACCAGCCCTGCGATATTGGCCAGCGAACACGCGAGGGCGAAGCCGGTAGCGGCAGCGCGGCCCTTGAGAAAGGTGGCCGGCAAGCTGAAAAACACCGGTACGGCGCCAATGATGGCGGCCGAGGCAATGGCAAACAGCAAAACGATCACAAGCAGGTTGTCGCTGAAAAAAGTGCTGGCTGCCATGGCGGCCGCGCCAATCACAAAGGGCACAATGATATGCCAGCGGCGTTCTCGATGGTGGTCGCTGCTGGCGCCAATCATCAGCATGCCGATCAGGGCGGCAACGCTGGGCAGGGCGGTGAGCAGGCCAATATGGAAGTTGTCGGCCACACCGGCGTTACGGATAAACGTCGGCATCCAGAACGCCATGGCGTAGGCGCTGAGCAGGATGGAGAAGTCGATACCCCCCAGCATCCAGATCTTGAGGTTAAAGAACCCGTCGCGAAAACTGTGCTTGCTGTTCTGGCCTTCGGCGTTGTCCTGGTGCAGTTGCTGTTCCAGTAACGCTTTTTCGTCGGCGCTCAGCCATTTTGCCGTGTGATGGCTGTCTGGCAGAACCCAGAAGGTCAGGATGCCCAGCAATACGCTGGGGATCGCCTCAAGCACAAACAGCCACTGCCAGCCGCGCAGCCCCGCCGTATTGTCGAAGGCGACCATGATCCAGCCCGACAGTGGCCCGCCGACGACACTGGATAGCGGCATGCCGATCATAAACAGGGCAATGATGCGGCCCCGTCGCTGGGTCGGGAACCAGGTGGTCAGGTAATACAGCACCCCGGGCAGAAAACCGGCTTCGGCCACCCCCAGCAGAAAGCGTACAACATAGAACTGGGCAGGCGTGGTGACCAGCAGGGTGCAGGCCGAAAGCAGGCCCCAGCTGATCATGATCCGGGCTATCCAGACCCTGGCGCCGACTTTCTCCAGAAGCAGATTGCTGGGTACCTCGAACAGGATATAGCCGACAAAAAACAGTCCCGCCCCCAGGCCAAATGCGGTTTCGCTGAACTGTAGGTCACCTAGCATCTGCAATTTAGCGAAGCCGATATTGATCCGGTCCAGATAAGCGGCCAGATAACAGAAGCAGAGAAAGGGAATGAGTTTGCGGGTGATTTTGCGATAGAGCGCCTGGGTCGGGTCCGCTGCTGGAACTGTAGAGGGATGAGCAGAGGGCATATGGGTGTCCAGGGGCTGAGCTTGGGGTTGATCTTCATACACCAGATGGGCGCTGGCGTGTCTATAATCGGCGCACATTGCATTCCTGCCCACAGACTGTCGAGACTTCCATGACTATCTCTCTGTACGCCGCTTCCGTTCCAGTGTTCAAACAAATGCTCAACGCCCTGAGCGGTGTGCTGGCCAAGGCTGAAGCTCACGCCGCGGCCAAGAACATCGACCCGAGCGTGTTTTTGCAAGCGCGCCTGGCCCCGGACATGTTCCCGCTGGTGCGTCAGGTGCAAATCGCAGTTGATTTCACCAAGGGTGTTTCGGGCCGTCTGGCTGAAATCGAATTGCCAAAATATGACGACAGCGAAGTGACCTTTGCCGACCTGCAAGCCTTGATCAGCAAAGTGCTGGCGTTTGTCGACGGGATCAAGCCTGAGCAAATCGATGGCAAGGAAGGCATCGAAATCATCACCCGTCAGGGCACGCCTAAAGAAAAACGCTTCACGGGCCAGGCTTACCTGCTGACCTACGGCCTGCCGCAGTTCTTCTTCCATGTGACCACGGCTTACGCGATCCTGCGCCACAATGGTGTTGAGATCGGCAAGCGTGACTACATGGGCGCGTTCTAATCAAGCGCACTGTGTCAGCGCCTTGGTCATTCAGACCTACCGGGTTGCAAGCATCGCAGGCAAGCCAGCTCCCACAGGTTCATTGGCACCCTCAACGCCAGGTGCTGGCCTGATCCACTGTGGGAGCGGGCTTGCTCGCGATGGCAGCGCCCCGGTTATTTAGACAGACCGAGTTGCAAGCATCGCAGGCAAGCCAGCTCCCACAGGTTCAATGGCACCCTCAACGCCAGGTGCTGGCCTGATCCACTGTGGGAGCGGGCTTGCTCGCGATGGAAGCGCCCCGGTTATTTAGACAGACCGAGTTGCAAGCATCGCAGGCAAGCCAGCTCCCACAGGTTCAATGGCACCCTCAACGCCAGGTGCTGGCCTGATCCACTGTGGGAGCGGGCTTGCTCGCGATGGCAGCGCCCCGGTCATTCAGGCAGGCCGAGTGTAAGCATCGCAGGCTTGCCCGCCCCACATGGCCTCAGCCTTGTTGCAGGGGCTTGTCTTCCTGGGCCATGCAGGCCGCAGCCGTAAACAGGACGTCGGTAGACGAATTGAGCGCGGTTTCTGCGGAGTCTTGCAGGATGCCGATAATGAAACCCACGGCTACCACCTGCATGGCAATCTCGCTCGGGATGCCGAACAGGCTGCACGCCAACGGAATCAATAGCAGCGAACCGCCCGCTACACCTGATGCGCCACAGGCGCAGATGGCTGCCACCACACTCAGCAAAATGGCAGTCGGAATATCGACCGCAATCCCGAGGGTATGCACGGCTGCCAGGCTCAGTACCGTGATGGTAATCGCCGCGCCCGCCATATTGATGGTGGCCCCCAGCGGGATGGACACCGAGTAGGTGTCTTCATGCAGGCCCAGACGCTCGCTCAACGCCATGTTCACCGGAATGTTGGCCGCCGAACTGCGGGTGAAAAACGCGGTAATCCCGCTTTCGCGCAGGCACAGAAATACCAGCGGATACGGGTTGCGACGCAACTTCCAGAACACAATCAGCGGGTTGACCACCAGCGCCACAAACAGCATGCAGCCAATCAACACCGTGAGCAGGTGCAGATAACCCAGCAGGGCACCGAAGCCCGAAGAGGCGAGGGTAGCAGCCACCAGGCCGAAAATGCCCAGCGGTGCAAAGCGGATAACTACGCGCACGATCAGGGTGACACCGTTGGACAGGTCATTGAGTACGGTGCGGGTAGTGTCGCCGGCATGACGAATGGCAATGCCCATGCCGATGGCCCACGCCAGGATGCCGATAAAGTTGGCATTCATCAGTGCGCTGACCGGGTTGTCGACCACACTCAACAGCAGGCTTTGCAGTACCTCGCTGATACCCCCGGGGGCGGTAATGGCGATGTTCTCGGTGGCCAGAACCAGATTCGACGGGAACAGCATGCTGGCGATAACGGCCACGACAGCAGCAGCAAAGGTGCCGAACAGGTACAGAACCAGAATCGGGCGGATATGGGTTTCCTGGCCGTGCTTGTGGTTGGCAATCGAGGCCATGACCAGTACAAACACGAGAATCGGCGCAACGGCTTTCAAGGCGCTGACGAACACCTTGCCGATAAAGGCCACCGAAAGCGCTGCCGAGGGCGCAAGCCATGCCAGCAAAATACCTGCAATCAGACCGATCACAATCTGGGTTACCAGGCTGGTGCGCATGAGCTTTTGCAGCAGGGTAGGTGGAGCGTCAGTCATAAAGGTTTCTCTAGTTGTTCTGGGTAGCGCATTGAAAAACTGTGGGGCGATCGGCGGCAAACGGGCAGGCTGATCGACGCAAGTCGGCGGGATACGAACTTTATCATAGACGTGTAGGTGCTTTCCTACGCAGGGGCAATCTGCCACATCCGTGGTTGAACTTGTTTCGGGTTACGTCGCTTCAAGGTGAAGCATTCTGTTACCATTGCCCATCCCCCACTTTTCTTCAAATCAGCGGGCCTTTCGGGCTTTCGCTGGCCTCGTTGTCTCTGGAGTTATTCATGCTGTTGCCCATCCTGCTGCTGTCTGCGGCCGGCTTTACCGTGCTCACCACCGAATTTGTCATCGTCGGCCTGCTGCCTTCGATAGCCCGCGACTTGGAGGTCAGCGTGCCCCAGGCCGGTTTGCTGGTGACCTTGTTCGCCTTTACGGTCGCTGCCCTCGGGCCGTTTTTGACCGCCTACTTTGCACGTTTTCAGCGCAAGCGCCTGTTTATCTCGATTTTGCTGATGTTCGCCTTCGCCAACACCGTGGCGGCGCTGGCGCCGAACATTTGGGTGATGGCTTTTGCGCGGCTGCTGCCGGCATTGGGGTTGCCGGTGTTTTGGGCTCTGGCTAGCGAAACGGCGGTGGATATCGTAGGCCCGGATTACGCCGGGCGGGCGATTGCCAAAATCGGGTTCGGCATCGTTTGTGCGACGGTATTTGGCATTCCTGTAGGCACCCTGATCTCGGATGCTTGGGGCTGGCGCAGTGCCTTCGGTATTCTGGCGGTGGTCGCCCTGGCCAAGGCGCTGTTGCTGTGGATCTATTTACCTGTCACCCGGGCAGTGAAAGAAAGCGTCACCCTGAGTTCGCAGTTTGCCCTGCTGCGCAGCCCATTGATGATTGGCCATATCGTGTTGTCCGTTCTGGTGTTCAGCGGCATGTTTACGGCCTACACCTATCTGGCCGATATTCTTGAGCGCCTGGCAGGCTTTGACGGCACGCTGGTGGGGTGGTGCCTGATGGGCTTTGGCGCCGTAGGCCTGATCGGCAACTCGTTGGGCGGGCGCATGGTGGATCGCCATCCGCTGATCGCCTCGATGGTGTTTTGTGCCTTTATGATCGGCGGCCTGGTGGCGCTGGTGCCGAGCATTCACTCAACCCTGGGCCTGGCGGCGGCCATGGGCATTTGGGGGGTGACCCAGGCGGCCATGTTTCTGGTCAGCCATGTGCGGCTGATGAAAGTTGCCCCCCATGCCCCGGCATTTGCCGCGTCGCTGAATATTGCCGGGGCCAATCTGGGGATCGGCCTGGGTGCGATGGTGGGTGGCCGGGTAATCGATAGCTATGGCCTGGGTAACCTGGGGTTTGCCGCCGCCGGGTTTATCCTGGTATCGATTCTGCTGGCGCTGGTGTTGATGACTGCCAAGGCGCCGCCAGTGTGTGCTAGCGCGGGGTAAACAACTCGCGGCGTGCCCCCTCGGTAATCGCGACGATGCCGGGGTGGCGGATCTTGCGCTCCACGGTAATGGCGTAGAACGATTCGGTGACCGCCTCGGTGTGGCCGATCAGTTCGACATCAAACTGACGCATCACTTCCTGGGCAATCACGCTGGGTGCGATAAAGACGCCGATCCCCGACTGACCAAAAGCCTGCATCAGCGCGCTGTCATCAAATTCCCCCACGATTCGCGGCTGGATCTGCTGCTCGGCCAGCCAGCGCAACAAGCGGCTGCGCAGCATGGTTTCGGGCCCGGGGATCAGTAGCGGCGCGCCTTGCAGGCAATGCGGAAAGTTTTCGGCATAGTCTTGGGCCAGCGTCGCAGTGGCAAAAAAACTGATGCCGCACTCGCCCAGTTTTTGACTGAAACCCTTGATATCCAGGTGCGAAGGCATAGGGCTGTCGGAAATTACCAAATCAAGACGCTGAATAGCGAGGTCCGCGAGTAGCCGGTCAAGCTTGTCTTCGCGACAGGTGATGCGAATCGGTTTATCCAGCTCCATGGTCGGAGCAATCAGGCGATACACAATCGACTTGGGCACCACGTCGGCCACACCCACTCGAAACAAGATCTGTTGTTCCTTGGGCGCCATGCGCAGCATGCTTTCCAGTTCACTGCCGACCTGAAAGATCTGCTCGGCATAAGGCAGCACCTGGCGTCCGGTCTCGGTCAGCTCCAGTTGGCGTCCGACCCGGCGAAACAACGGCAGGCCATAGGTGTCTTCGAGCAGGCTGATTTGCCCGCTGATCGTCTGCGGCGTGAGGTTAAGTTGCTCGCAAGCGCGAACAATGCTGCCGGTCTTGGCCACGACCCAGAAGTAATGCAATTGGCGGTAATTAAGCATCAGCGTCGCACACTTCGTAAAAACCGAAGTATAGCGTTTAAAAATACGAATTTTCCTGAAGTGTTGGATTCTCTAGAATTCCGCGTTATGCGCAAGCCACTTTGGTGGCCGCCGGTTTAGAGAGGGAAATGACCATGAACATGAAAAAAGCAGCAGTAGCCGTACTGTTATCGGCAGGTTTGCTGGCGATTGCGGGTTGCGACCAGGCTGAAAAAGCCGCGCAACAGGTGCTGAGCAAAACCGCTGAATCCGCTAAACAGGCAATTGATGACACTCACAAGGCTGCGGAGCAAGCGCTCAGCGAAGCCACCGGTGGGCTGATTGAAAAAGAAAAGCCTGAGCAAGAAAAGCAAGATTCATCCAAAGCTATTTAACTGGCCTTACTGCAGAGTCCGAACACACCTATGGAATATCTTTTACAACTGGCTGCCAGCCCCGCAGCCTGGGTCGCTTTAGCCACGTTGATCGTGATGGAAATCGTGCTGGGTATCGATAACCTGATCTTTATCTCGATTTTGACCAACAAACTGCCTGAGCAATACCGCACCAAGGCACGCCGTATTGGTATCGGCATGGCGCTGATCCTGCGTCTGGGCTTGCTGGGTACCATTGCCTACATCGTGCAACTGACCACACCGGTATTTGAAGTGTTGGGCAAGGCCTTCTCGTGGAAGGACATGATCCTGATTGCCGGTGGTCTGTTCCTGGTGTGGAAGGCCACCAGTGAAATCCACCACAGCATGACCCCGCAAGTGGAAGAAAAAGCCGACAGCGTGTCGTCGAAAGTCACCTTGGGCTTTGCCGCTGCCATCGGCCAGATCCTCATGCTTGACCTGGTGTTTTCCATCGACAGCATCATTACGGCGGTGGGCATGACCGAGCACTTGCCGATCATGGTGATTGCAGTGGTGGTGGCCGTGATGGTGATGTTGCTGGCTTCGGAGCCTCTGGCCAAGTTCATCAACGACAACCCGACCGTGGTGATGCTGGCCCTGGCCTTCCTGATCATGATCGGCATGACCCTGATCGCTGAAGGGTTCGGTGCCCATGTGCCGAAAGGTTACGTGTATGCAGCGATGGCGTTCTCGGCCACGGTTGAAACACTCAACATTGTGGCGCGTCAGATCCGGGAAAGGCGTCAGGCTGCGCTGATCAAGTAAGCGCAGGTTGATGCTAAAAAGCCGTCCACTCTCTTTGGGGTGGACGGCTTTTTTGTGGGTTCAATGTGCGCTTGCTGCGCCAGCTACCGGTTTTTCAGGGACATCTTGCGGTTTTGCCTGCACCTGCGGGTGATGATGGCGGCTGATGCGCATCAGGCCCCAGAGCATGGCCCCGGCGACGGCCAGCCAGCCGGCGATCAGCAGGAAAATAGTCAGTATCGGGCTCATCAGTGCCTCCTTTGCCCCCTACGGGCTCAAACACACGCTAAGCAGATGACAGTCTAGTCTGTGCAATGTTGCAGTCTATTGACCGAAGGTCGTGTAGGACTAATCGATTTGCACTATGCCATCAATCGGCCTGAGGCTTAAGGCTATACCTCGCCGTACTGGAGCCCTATGATCGACGGCCTTGGCCAGACCTTGAGGTCTGGCGTTCATTCAAAGCGAGGGAATATGCAGGGAGTGATTGGGTTGAGAAGCGCGCGATTGTGGCTGGCGGCGTTGCTTGCGTTGGCGGTGGTGGGGTGTGCCAGTGTCGAGCCGCCTGAATTCAAGCGCTTGCCGGAGAGGGTCGAACTCAATGGCGTGCCCTTTTTCCGCGGCAATGCCAATCAAGGGGCACCTCAAACGCTGGCCGGCATGCTCGGTGAGCAACGGATCAGAGTTACCCCGGGGCTGTTGGTCAAACCGCTGAAACTGCCGGGCGCAGAGGCCTCGTTGCAAAGCAATATCGAGCAATTGGCCGCCGGTTACGGATTGATGGTGTACCCGCTGGACTCATCGCTTTCGGCTTTATTGACCCAGGTGGCTGCCGGTTACCCGGTAATGCTGCGGTTCAGTGATGGCACGCTGTGGTCCGAGCCGCGCTACGCGATGCTGGTGGGTTACAACCGCGCCAAAGGCACGGTGTTGCTGCGTTCAGGTATGGAGCGTCGGCGGTTGATGGACTTCAGCAAATTCGAGTCGGCGTGGAAGGATGCTGGCGGCTGGGCCGTGCTGATCCTGTCGCCAACCCAGTTGCCGGCCAACGTCGACAAGCCCCGCTGGCTGAAAATTGCCAATGAACTGTCCCGCTCGGGCCAGGAACAGGCCGGGGCTACAGCGATCAAGACTCTGGAGTCCCAAAAGTAAGCGTTGGCATCACCCTGTGGGAGCTGGCTTGTCTGCGATGCAAGCGACGCGGTGTGACTGGCACAACGCAGGGATGCCATCGCGAGCAAGCTCGCTCCCACATAGCCACCACAAGAGTTAAAAGCCGAACTTGTCCCGCAAGCTGTAATACCAGGCACCCAAAGCAGTCAACGGTGTACGCAACAGCTGTCCGCCGGGGAAAGGGTAGTGGGGCAGATCGGCAAACGCATCAAAACGCTCTGCCTGCCCGCGCAGGGCTTCAGCCAGCACCTTGCCAGCCAGATGGGTATAGGTCACGCCATGCCCGCTGCAACCTTGTGAGTAATAGATGTTGTCACCGATACGACCGACCTGAGGCAGGCGTGACAGCGTCAGCAGGAAATTGCCCGTCCATGCGTAGTCAATTTTCACATCCTTGAGCTGCGGGAAAGCCTTGAGCATTTTCGGCCGGATAATCGCCTCGATATTGGCAGGGTCCCGTGCGCCATACACCACGCCGCCCCCGAAAATCAGACGCTTGTCACCGGACAGGCGATAGTAGTCGAGCAAGTAGTTACAGTCCTCAACGCAATAGTCCTGTGGCAACAGAGTCTTGGCCAGCTCATCACCCAGGGGCTCGGTGGTGATTACCTGTGTACCGCAGGGCATGGACTTGGAAGCCAGCTCCGGTACCAGATTGCCCAGATAGGCATTGCCTGCGACGATAATGAACTTTGCTCGCACCTTGCCCTGGGGGGTATACACCACAGGATTGGCGCCGCGTTCAATGCGAACAGCGGGGGACTGCTCATAAATGGTGCCGCCCAACGACTCCACGGCAGCGGCTTCGCCCAGCGCCAGATTAAGCGGATGAATATGCCCGCCGCTCATATCCAGCAGCCCGCCCTGATACTGATCACAGGCAACCACTTCACGAATCCGGCGCTGATCCAGCAGCTCCAGTGACGTATTGCCATAACGCTCCCACAGTTTTTTCTGCGCTTCCAGATGGCCCATCTGCTTGGCGGTGATGGCGGCAAACACGCCGCCGTCTTTCAAATCGCACTGGATCTGATACTTGGCCACACGCTCACGAATGATCTTGCCGCCTTCAAAGGCCATCTGCCCCAGCAACTGAGCCTGCTTGGCCCCGACAGTGCGTTCGATGACATCGATATCGCGGCTGTAACTGTTAACGATCTGGCCGCCATTGCGTCCGGAAGCACCGAACCCCACCTTCGCTGCTTCCAGGACCGTGACTTTGAAACCGGCCTCCAGCAAAAAAAGCGCACTCGACAGCCCGGTATAGCCGGCGCCGATAACACACACATCCGTTTCCACCTCGCCCTGCAGGGCAGGGCGCTCAGGGGCTGGATTGGCTGAAGCCGCATAGTAGGACTGGGGATAGGGAGTGTTCGACATTCTGCAGCCTCTGTTTTATATTTTTTACGAGTGAAGCCGATGCTACCTGAGTTGAAAACCGCCCGCCAGCCACTGGCGGCTGAGTGTTTTCGGGTTAAAAATAAAAAATTCGACTATTCATAGGGTTAGCTGCAAAAAAGGTGTTGACACCCCTCCGCAAATCTATAGAATGCGACCCCACAGCAGGCACGTAGCTCAGTTGGTTAGAGCACCACCTTGACATGGTGGGGGTCGTTGGTTCGAGTCCAATCGCGCCTACCAAACAAAATCCGCTCTGCTGGGCGGTCTAGAAGGGCTCACCGAAAGGTGGGCCCTTTTTTGTTGTCTGCGATTTGCAAAACTTTTGCAAAACTTTTGCAAAACCCCCACCTCAGAACGCCAAATCAGCTCCCACCTCCAGGTACTCGATACCTTTCTCTGTGTGCCCATCCTGATAGTGTTTAGTCATCTTCGCGTCCGCATGGCCCATTAGCGCCTGGATGTATTCCTGCGGGAAGTTCTGCTGCTCGTATAGCCAAGCACCCAAAGCGCGGATCTCGTGAAAGGTGGGCCGCTCAGTCGCCGGAATATGGTCATACGCATGCGCCGCGTCCCGGGCCTTACTGAACTCGTTGCTCAGATAGTTCGGAGTGACCGAGGTCCAGTGATCCTTGGCGTCTATCTGCTCACGCCTTCTCGCCTTGGGCCTGTAATGAGTCAGGTAAGGCGAAGCCACAGGGGAGCGCAGACATTCGCTCACAACCTCTCGTAGAGCCTTGCCCATTTTGATCTGCAGGTGAAAGGGGTTGTCATAGCCCTGAGTCTTACCGGGCGAAACCTTGATCGTGTTGTTCTCAAGGTCGACTGCGGACTTGAGCCACGAAACGATATCGTCACGCCGCTGCAGGCTGGCCAGCGCCAGGCGGATGGCGCGTTTCAACCAGAGTGGTGTGGTATCCGCGTCCACAATCGTCATCAGGCCCGCCAGCGTGTGTCGCTGACGCTTCTTCTCTGCTTCCTTTTTGATCAGCGTCAGCTCGGCCACGTTGCGCTCAGTCAAACCCTTGGCCACCGCGAAGGCAAAGATCTGGATAAGCAGGCCGCGGTGCTTGGTGTAAGCGTTGTTGCTGAAGCCGTCCAGGTACTCCGCGATGGCAAGCACGTCGAGCTGGCCGACCAACTGATCCCCCAAGTCCTGCCGGTAGCGCTCGAGCTTGAACTTGATCTCTACCAGGGTGCGAGCGGCATACCCGCGATCTTTCAGCCATTCGGCCTCAAAGCGCTCTATCAGGTTGCGCATTGTGGGCAGGCGATCGCCTGTCAGGATCATGAGCAGCTCCCCGTCACCGGCCATCACAGGGGCCAGCTTTGCGTTCGCGACCCTGGCCAACTTGATAGCGTCCTCAAGCGGCCGGTTGATACTGGTCATCAGGCCGGTGATGGAGTTGCGGTAGCGCCAGTATTTGCCGTTGGGGTAGAGGTTGGGGGGAAGCTTGCGGTTCTTGATGCTGCGAGGCCGGGAAGCCATTACCCAAGCTCCAGCATTTGAGCGAGCAGCGGATCGTTCGAGCCCATGATTGCGGCCTGCAGGTCTACAAAATACATTCCGCCTTTTACCTCTCCCAACACTTCGCCTTCCTCTATCCATTTTTTGAGTTGTTGCAAGCTCGGCTTGCCGCCTGCGTAACGCAGTTTTCTGTATTCACTGGCCTCCATCAAGCGAGGGAGGCGGGCTGTGATCTGAGCAATGATCTTTGCCATGTCTGATTCCTTTCCCGGGTGGCGGGCTTGGAGGTTTAAGAGGCGAGCGGGTTCTTGCGGAAAACCCAGTCGTGGCCGCACTGGCGGCAATGGCCGTAAAGGCGGCCAGTGGCTTTAAGCGAGTCGGCAGACGTCACGGCGATGACCTTGCCGGCCTGCACCTCGTAGTTGCCTGAACCAATAAATTCTTCGGAGATTTGCATGTTGCGGGCACCGCAGCGGGTGCAGCGGGCGTCGATGCGCTCGCCAATATTTTTAGCGGGCATGAACTGTCCTTAGATGGTTGGGAGGTCGCCGCGCGGCTTTGGTGATGGATGGCATGACCTGGAAGGGGCGCAAGACCAGCAGCGAACAGGCTTTGTCCTGGCCACGCCGGGAAGTGCATCTGGATGGCGAGAACAAAGCCGCCAACTATTTGCCTGCGCGTATCCAGTACGGGCAGATGGCCTTGGCGGCCGAAATTCACGCCGACGATATTGACCCAATCGACAAACGCAAAGGGGCCGTGACATTGGAGCGTGTCGAGGGGGCCGTGACACGCGAGTACGCAACGATCCCGAACACCAGCAAGCGGTTATTGCCTGCGGCGCCTGATCGGCCCAGTGCGACGCAGTTTGCGGACTACTTGCTGCAACGAGGATTGTTTTCTGTAAAGGTATAAACAGATGATGGCATTCGTAGTGGCCAGTACTAAAAGTTACTAGTAGAAGTTACTTTGAGTGCTTTAGTATGCTCCTCTCAAAAAGGGAGTGATGCATGTTACCTAATCCAAAAAGCAGTAATTTTCGCTCGGCTCTACGTAATGCGCGCAAGGATGCAGGGCTCACATTGACTGAGTTGGCTGATGCTGCAGGCATATCCAATGTTATGCCTGGACGCTACGAGCGAGGCGAATCTCAGCCTACGATGGGCACTTGGCAAGAGTTGAACAAAGCTCTGTTTGAGGTCGATGACGAGGAAGTTGAGGCAGAAGCGAAAAAGCAGGAAATCGGCGAATCACTTTCCGACTCGTCTATTGAGCAGATACTTGAAGAGCTAAAAAGCCGCGGATTCAGCACAGTTAACCTTTCCTACAGCTGATTCGTTGACCCAGCCCCGCTATCTAGTGGGGTTTTCTATCTCAGGTGCCACCATGACTTTCTATGACGAAATGGCCATGATGGCTCTGGAGATGATCACCGAGTTCGGCCAGTCGATACTTGTCGGTAATGTCCTTCCCGGCGAGTACGATCCCGAAACCGGAACGTCAGATCCTGACATTATCACTGAGCAAACTGCCCAAGGCATCCTGCTCGACTTCACTGGCCAGGAGTTCCAGAACAACAGCCTCATCAAGCAAGGCGACAAGAAGCTCAAGATTGCTGCGCAGGGGCTTGAGTGGGTGCCTGACCTGCTGAGCAAGATGTCAATTCAAGGCCGCACCTGGTCAATCGTTCCTCCGCTCAAAGAGATCAACCCTGCCGGGACACCGATCCTCTATGAATTGCAGGTGCGATCATGAGCAATCATTACGCAGGCAAGAGCGGCAGTTTCTCAGCTCAAATCCGGGCCTTCGCGGATCGAGCGAAAGATGCCATTGATATGACGATGCGCGACATCATCATCAACATAGGTAACAGCGTTATCACGATGTCACCTGTGGGCACTCCTGATGTCTGGAAGATCAACAAGATCAGTCGCGAGTACAACCAGGCCGTCGCGGAACACAACGAAAACCTGCGCCAAAATCCGCAAAACTTCGACAAACGTGGCTATCTCAAGCGCGGCTTAAAGCTCAATGACGGCATGGGCATACGTGCGCCGCAGGGCTGTGTGGGCGGGCGCTTTCGCGGCAACTGGATGTTCAGTGTCGGATCACCTGACACCTCCACGGTGGATCAGGTAGACCCCCGGTGGTAGCCGTTCCATGGCACGTATCGTCAATGGTGCCCTGGAGTTCAATGCAGGGGAGACGGCTTACATCACCAACTCACTGCCTTATGCCATCCCCTTGGAGTACGGGCATTCAACCCAGGCACCGAGCGGTATGGTTCGGATCACCCTGGGCAACTTTCAAAAGATTGTTGAAGAGGCCATCAGGAAGAACCAGGTATGAGCCATAAGATTGTTCGCGCACTGTTTGAGGCCCGGCTGGCAGCTTGGGCAAAGCTGCAGAAGCCTGTACTGCGCATTGCCTATCAAAATGTGGTGTTCAAGCCTGCTGACGGCGAAACCTACCTGCGGGCTTTCTTGATACCTGCTCACACGGGGAGCGACGACCTCGCTGGCGAGCATCGGGTTTATACCGGTCTGTTTCAAATCACCATCGTCACACCTGCCGGAATGGGTTCCGGTGCGGGCGAAGGGTTGGCAGATGACCTGTCTGCTTTGTTTGCCCTCAATGATCGATTAACCCGGGGTGACTTCACGGTACTGGTGATGACCCCGGTCGAGCCTGGTCCCGAGCAACAAGAAGACACCGGCTGTGCGTTGCCTGTGTCGTTTCAGTACCGTGCCGACACGACTTGATCAGTACTTAGGATTTGGCGCGGCGGCTTCTGAACCACTTCACTAAATACCAAGGCGCGGCCAGTATCAGAACAAGAATCGCCGCCAGGGGCAGAGAGTCAACCCAGAGGGACGCTAGAAGCCTGGATTCGATCAACCAACCTTGTGCACTATTCGGATCGGTTTGGGCGTAGGCCGACAGCAGTGCAATCACTGAGGTGATTATCGCGGACCAAATGGCGCTACGAACTTGCTCTCGATTCATATGTGTTTGATTCCCGGAGTGGCATTAAGTAAGGCGCGCGATCCTATCAACCAGCCGTCATCCGGTCGATGGCTCTATTTGCCAATCCACTGACTTCATCCTAATACGCCCATACCCGAAAGAGTGCTGCGGGCTGCTGCTGGCCATCGGGCGCAAGCAGCAGTACTTCCCGTGCCGGAACATTGCCAGCGAGCCGAATGAAGAGTTTCGTCTCGATCCAGAAGACTACGCAGCAGCGGAAGACCTGGGCGAGGTGATCGGCATTGTTCACT
This sequence comes from Pseudomonas sp. FSL R10-0056, assembly GCF_009600105.1. Classification (NCBI taxonomy): domain Bacteria; kingdom Pseudomonadati; phylum Pseudomonadota; class Gammaproteobacteria; order Pseudomonadales; family Pseudomonadaceae; genus Pseudomonas; species Pseudomonas sp. FSL R10-0056. The sequence goes on along the minus strand of NZ_WIWL01000208.1, from coordinate 3,745 downwards.
CACACCCGGATGCCACCAGCCGGCCGTCTCCGCACGATCTGGCGATGTGCGAGGCTACGGCGTTGCCATGGCACATCCTGAGTTGGCCTGAAGGCGACTTGCGCACTATTACACCGACCGGAAACACGCCGCTGCTTAAGCGTCCGTTTGTTCACGGCGCCTGGGATTGCTGGCAGGTCTGTGCGGATTGGTACAAGCGCGAGTGGGGGCTGGAGTTTGAAGCTTTTAGACGGGAGGACGGCTGGTGGGAGAGTGCTGGCAACACCAGTTTGTACGAAGCCAATTACGAGGAGGCAGGTTTTGTGCGGGGCGACCAGCCACGGCGTGGTGACCTGATCGTTATGGCGATTGGGCGAACGGTTCACCCGAATCATGCTGGGATTTATCTCGGTGATGATCCGGAGCTGCCTGGAGAAGAATCAGGGGTGTTCGGGCCGGGGCCGTTTTTGTTGCATCACCTGTACGGCAGGCCGTCAGAGGTGATCGTTTATGGCGGCCCTTGGCTGGATCGGACGCAGCTGATCCTCAGGCACACAGATGCAAAATAACTAAAATGACGCGGCTTACCCGCAGGAGATCAGCATGCACCAACTTAAAACTCAAATGACGAGTACTGGAGCGCTTGTGGTTACCGGTATTGGTACTGGAATTGAAACCAGTCAGCTTTTGATTTCAGCTGATAGATTTTCGATCAAGAGTGTTGAGCAATTTCTGGCAACAGAGAAAGCCGACCTGTTGGAGCGTCGACTTGCACGGATTGAGAGCAAATTAGGGTTTAGTCCTTTGGGTGATCGCTGAAAAATTCCGAGATCCTCTTGGGGTTCGGACGAACAGGACCGTTCTTGGGCATCGCCTCCGCCACGCGCAATGCAAAGACCCTTGCAGTCTCGAGGCCTTCTTTTCCTTGAGAAGCGGACAATTGATGAACAAGTCCGGAAATTACGCAATTGAGATTTTGCAGGTCTGAGCCATGCGCGTTGACGGCGTCGATCAGTTTCTGACTCAGTTCGCTTTGTTCCATTTTGCCTCCTTGGTAATCCGCGCCGAAATTAGCGCAACCCCAGTCCGTGGGCTTGCAGGCAAAAGACTGGGGAATTCTGTTGCGTAAGTGCAGGAGGCTACTACTACAGGCAACGGGGTGTTACTGAGGATTCGTACAGGCTGCAACCATTTGCTAATCTATAGGCAATCTGCGTACACTTTACGCCAATGAAAACAGTCTTCTTTGAAACCACAAGCTTCACCGCCACGGTAGGTGATTACCTGACTGACGATGAATACCGGCAGCTTCAGGTAGAGATGCAGGCGAACCCGGCCGCAGGCGATGTAATGCCGCGCACGGGTGGATTCCGAAAGCTACGCTGGCAAGACGCCCGCAGAGGAAAGGGCAAGCGTGGCGGGTTGCGGGTCATCTATTACTGGCTGCTGGATGATGGTCAGTTCTGGATGTTCGCAATTTACGACAAGGATGAGCTTGAAAACCTGACCGCTGATCAGGAGAAAGCGCTGAAGGCGGCCATTGGTGCAGAATTGAAACAACGAGGTGGGAAATGAAAAAGCGCGATCTGTTTGCCGAGCTGATGCAAGGCGTGAACGAGATGGGCGAACATCGCGAAGGGAAGATCACCCTTCGCCAGTACGAAGTGGAGGCGATGCCGGCCCCCGAGGTGACTGCTGCCGAGATCGTTTCTCTGCGTGAAAAATTGCACATGTCCCAGCCAGTGTTTGCCCGGCAGATCAGAACCAGCCCGGACACACTGAAAAATTGGGAGCAGTCGAAGTCAAAGCCGAATGCCCAGGCAGCACTACTGATCAAGTTGGTCCAGCGCTTCCCTGATATGGTTGATCGCCTCAACGCTGTTTAAGCTGACCTGTATATGAAAGCCCGGCCCTCGCGCTGGGCTTGTTGCATCTGGTGCCTTACCAGCAAACGAGCCGCAAGCCGCCTACTAGATCTAATATTTCATCGGGGCGAATTGGCTGGATCTCCAATATGGAGATCAGACCATCAATCACCCTGCGCGATTCTTGACTGACCGGTTTTCCATGAGGCAGCAGCAAGTCTGCAATCGGATAGCACTCATTCGGCCAGTTTTTAAGCGCATTGATTAGTAGGTTACGTTTTTCTACCAGTGCGTAAGGACCATCGGCTGGATCTGCAAACGCTAGCCTCAGTTTCGTGAATTCAAGTTGCATTATCTGCATCCTAGCCAGTAAAAAAACGCCCTGCAGCCCAGGCTTGGGCTACCTGTAATGGCGCTGGCGAAGCACTTCGGAGCAGCGCTTGGCGATTGTCAAAAAGTGCCAGCCAGTAAAAAGCATCAGCCCAACGGCACTGTACGCAGCGACTCCCAATGCTGTTATACCTACTTGGTTTGTAGCGTGTATGAGTTCTGGAGCAACGTCTTTGGCTACCCATAAGTAGTAACTGCCGGCCAGAAAACTTGGTCCACCAATTAGGGCAAGCGCCCAACTATTGAGCTCCGACCAGGGCCGCTTACGTTCGTTTCGAAATAACTGTAGAGCTTTATTAAGCGCCTTCAATTGGACTTCCTCAGACTTGGTTATAGGGCACAACGCTACTACTGTGGCGAGTATTTAGGTATTGGCATTTCATCCATGCTGGATGCCCATTCAGGTTCCGACAGAGCGTTATTCTTGGTGGTGGCATTTTGATGCTAAAGTTGCTTTTTTTCAAAGGAACTGAGTCATGGCCCTCAGAATCAGGAAGAGCAGCAAAATTGCTCCTGGTGTTCGGATCAACATCAGCAAAAGTGGTGTGAGTACGTCACTAGGCGTGAAAGGTGCCACAGTAAACCTAAGTAAACGCGGTACGCGGGTCACGACCGGAATTCCTGGCACTGGAATATCTTCGTCGAAGTTCTACGGGGCCGGAAAGAGAGAGGCTACCCCTACGCCACCTACACCGGCGTGGGCGCATGTGGCCACCTTGCTAATTATCGCAGCAGTTCTTTGGTGGATATTCAGCTGAGGTCCACGCGCAGCCCTAATGTTTTCGGTGCCCTGAAATGAGAAAGCCCAGCTAAATGCTGGGCTTATTGTGTTTGATTGTTATTACCCGCGTTTGAGAGACACCATTGCATCCACAAACCGTTCAGCTTTCTTCTGCGTATCTACAAGAGAGCTGTTCATGACGTTCCCGCCAGTGCTCCGGGTCTGCACAACCCATCGGCCGCGTTTCGAGTAGAGGGCCACACTACCGATGGAGTTGTAGTAAATACGAGTCTGAACGGCTTTTGAGGATGTTCGTGAGCTGCCTGCTGCTATCGCTCCGCCACCGAGAGGGACTGCACTGGCCAAGCCGCTGGTGGTCGAAAGTATGCCGCTGCCATAGCCAATGTACTCATCAGTAAACACGACCTGCTCCGGCCTGGACTTGAGAGGTTGTTCCATAAGCACCTGTTCGATTACCGAACGTGCCTGTTCTGGGCTGATCTTGGCCGGAGTGTACTCAACGACCTTTGATACGCATCCTGTGAGCAGAAGCATTAGTGCAGCTATTGCGAAGGGTCTCATCACAGGCTCCGTTATTGTTGGCGGGCATTCTGCCATGACCGCGTTGCTGATGCTAAAGTCCCGCCAAAATCAATAGAGGGAACGACATGCGAATTTTGATAGGCGCGCTCGCTGTAGCATTTCTGGCGGGGTGAATCGCCCCGGGTTTCCTAGACACTCTCCAGGCTCGCTGCGTAACGCTTTTCAAACTCTACCGGTGACAGCTGAT
>NZ_WIWL01000207.1:0-29548 GCF_009600105.1 Pseudomonas sp. FSL R10-0056 | reverse complement strand
GCCGCGAAGCGCGCTTGCATGCACGCCTGGCGGCACGGGCCGAGCGCCTGCAAAACTTCGCCCCCGGTTACTGCGACCGCCTGCGCCTCAAAGTCAGCCAGTTGGAGCGTGACCATGGCCAGCCGTTGCTGATCCGGGCGCGCCGCGCGGTTATCCTCAGCACCGGGGGCTTTATCTTCAATCGCGGGCTGATTCGCGATCATGCGCCCAACTTCAGGCGCAATTTCAAGGTGGGCGCTACCGGTTGCGATGGCAGCGGTCTGCTGCTGGGGCAGTCGGTGGGGGCCCGAAGCGAGCGGTTGAGCCGGGTGTCGGCCTGGCGCTTTATCAACCCGCCGCACTGCTGGCCCAAGGGCATTGTGGTCAACAGCAATGGCCAGCGTTTTTGCAACGAAGAAGTCTACGGCGCCACCCTTGGCCAGCCGCTGTGCGATGAGCAGGGCGGGCAGGCGTGGCTGGTGCTGGATGCGCGCTTGCGCAAACAGGCAATCCGTCAGGCGCTGTTCGGTGGCTATTGGTGGTTCCAGAGCCTGCCGGCACTGGCCTTGATGCTGCTCAAGGTGCGCAAGGGTGACAACCCGGACCGGTTGGCCAGCGTTTGCGGCATGCAGGCGGGGGAGCTGAGTGGTGCCCTGCGCGCTTACAACGCCGGTGCCCGGGGCGATGCCCCGGATGCCTTTGGCAAGTCTGAAGGCAGCCGCCAGGTGTTGGATAAGGGGCCGTTTTACGCTTGCGATATCAGCGTCGGTAACCCGATCTTTCCTTTGGGCGCCCTGACCCTGGGCGGGCTTAAAGTTGATGAAAGCAACGGCGCTGTACTCGATACCGATGGCCAGCCGATTGCCGGCCTGTTCAGCGCCGGGCGCACCGCCATCGGTGTGGCGTCGCACCTGTACATCAGCGGCTTGTCCCTGGCCGACTGCGTGTTTTCGGGGCGGCGTGCCGGCCTTGCCGCCTCAGGCAGGAACGAGCCTGGCACAACAATCGCGAGCAGGCTCGCTCCCACAGACAGTGCAAGGGTGACCTTATGAGCGCACGTGTTGCAGGCAAGGTGGCGTTGATTACCGGTGGGGCCAGTGGCGTGGGCAGGGCAACGGCGCTGCTGCTCGCCCGTGAAGGTGCCCGTGTGGTGATCAGCGATATCGATGTGGCGGGTGGCCTGGCCCTGGCTGAAGAGATCGGTGCGCAAGCATTGTTTATTGAGCATGACGCGGGCAGCGAAGCAGATTGGACGCGGGTGATCGACACCGTTCGCGAGCACCACGGGCGGCTGGATATCCTGTTCAACAACGCCGGGATCCTGCTCAAGGGCGATATTGAAAATACCGCCTATAGTGATTGGCAACGGGTGCAGCGCATCAACTCCGACAGTGTCTTCCTGGGTTGTCGCGCCGCCATAAGCCTGATGAAGGAAAGCGAGGGCGGCTCCATTATCAACATGTCTTCGATTGCGGCGGTGGCCGGACGCGATGATTACGTTGCCTACAGCGCCTCCAAAGGCGCCGTCGCCGCCCTGTCGCGTACCGTGGCGGTGTTGTGCCGTCGGCGCAAATACCGCATTCGCTGCAATTCCCTGCACCCTGACGGCATCCTCACACCGATGACCACCGCGGGCTTGCCCGCCGGGCTCGACCCGTGGAGCCTGACCATCGATGCCGACCCCATGGGACGCATGTGCCTGCCCGAAGATGTCGCCGCCAGCGTGCTGTTTTTGGCCAGTGACGAGTCCCGCGCTATCAGTGGTATCGAGCTGCGGATCGACAGCGGCCAGTTTGTGATGAGTATCTGATATGAGCCAACCGGCGTATTTCTCCCTGCGCGTAGCGCAAATTGTGACTGAAACCGCGGACTCCCGTTCCCTGGTGTTCGATGTCCCTGCGGCCTTGCGTGAGCAGTTCACCTATAAGTCAGGGCAGTTTCTGACCCTGCGCGTGCCCTTTGAAGGCGGCTGGTTGCCGCGCTGTTATTCGCTCTCCAGCACCCCGCTGGAGGACGAGCCCCTGCGCGTCACCATCAAGCAAGTACGTGACGGTCGTGCCTCCAACTGGCTGTGTGAGCAGTTGCGTGAGGGCGACCAGCTGGAAGTGCTGGCGCCGGCCGGGGTATTTGTACCGCGGCATTTTGACAATGACTTTGTGCTGTTTGGCGGTGGCAGCGGGGTCACACCGGTGCTGTCGATCCTGCGATCGGCGCTGATTGCCGGCACAGGCCGGATCCTGCTGATTTACGCCAATCGCGATGAAGCGTCGGTGATCTTTGCCGCCGAGCTTAAAGCCCTGGCCAGCGCCTACCCGCAACGATTGCAAGTGATCCACTGGCTGGACTCGGTCCAGGGCATACCGGCGGTGGCACAACTGGCGCAGATGGCACAGCCTTTTGTGCATGCCCAGGCTTATATCTGTGGCCCCGGCCCGTTTATGGATGCGGCCGTCAGCGCCTTGCACGACATCGGCATGGAGCACGGGCACATCCACGTCGAGCGTTTTGTCTCGCTGCCGGAAGAGGGCAGTGTGGCCGCTCCGGCACCGGTCAACACCGATGTGATCGGCAGCCAGCTGTCGGTGCGCCTGGACGGGGAGGAGTACGAAGTGCCCTGTGCCGAAGGCGAAACCCTGCTCAATGCCATGCATCGCGCCGGCCTGAAACCGCCCAGCTCCTGCCTGGTGGGTTCCTGCGCGACCTGCATGTGTACGGTTGAGCGCGGCAGTGTCGAAATGCTGCGCAATGATGCCCTGGACCCACAAGAACTCAATGACGGCTGGGTGCTGGCGTGCCAATCGGTGCCCAGCAGCGAACAGCTGCGCGTGTGTTTTCCCGAATAACCTGCCAGACGAGTGACCGATGACTTCCAGCCTGCAACAGAGCCTGCCGCGCTCGATCCCGCAACTGCTGTTCAACGCCTCGGTGCAGCATGCCGGGCGCACGGCCATTGAAGAGCATGGCCAATGCATCGACTACAGCGAACTGCCGCGCCTGGCCCTGGGCGTAACCCGCAGCCTGATGGCTCAGGGCATTGGCAAGGGCGACCGGGTAGCGATCTGGGCACCCAACGGCCGGGACTGGATCATTGCCGCGCTGGGCATTCATTGCGCGGGGGCGGTCATGGTGCCGATCAACACCCGGATGAAAGGCCCTGAAGCGGCCGATATCTTGCTGCGCAGCGGCAGCCGTCTGCTGTTTGTGCAGCCGAGTTTTCTGGGCACCGATTACCTGGCTTTGCTCGCGCCCTATCGACCGGCCAGCCTCAAGTGCCTGGTGTTGCTGGGCGAAACCCCGGCGGCCAGTTCCGCCGGCCTGGACTGGGACGGCTTTGTGGCCCTGGGCGCGGCCACCAGCGAATCTGCCGCGCTGTTGCGTGCAGCCAGCGTGAACAGCGATGACCTCAGCGATCTGCTGTTTACCTCCGGTACCACCGGCAAGCCCAAGGGCGTGATGAGCGCCCATGGTCAAACGATTCGGGCCTTTAGCGAATACGTGTCGGTGATCGGTTTACAGGCCGGTGACCGTTATCTGGTGATCAACCCGTTTTTTCATGCCTTTGGCTACAAGGCGGGGTGGCTGACCTGCCTGCTGGCGGGGGCGACCATCCTGCCGCACCCGGTGTTCGACGCCGAAGCGGTGTTCCAGCGCATTGCCGCAGAGCGCATCACCGTGTTGCCGGGGCCGCCGACCCTGTACCTGTCGATGCTGGCCCATCCCAAGCTGGCGGAAACCGACCTGTCGAGCCTGCGCATTGCCGTGACCGGCGCGGCGACGGTGCCGCCGATCCTGATCGAGCGCATGCGCAGCGAACTGGGCTTTGCGGTGGTGACCACGGCCTATGGCCTGACCGAATGCGGCGGCTTGGCCACTATTTGCGACCCTGCTGACTCGGCGACGATCATCGCCAGCACCAGTGGCCGGGCGATTCCGGGCACCGAGGTGAGCATCCGTGACCCGCAAAACCGGTCTTTACCGGCGGGCAGCACGGGGGAGATCTGCCTGCGCGGTTTTCATGTGATGCAGGGCTACTTTGAAGACCCGCAGGCCACCGCTGAAACCATCGACAGTGAAGGCTGGTTGCACACCGGGGATATAGGCCAGCAGGATGCCGCGGGCAATCTGCGTATCACCGACCGGCTTAAAGACATGTTTATCGTCGGTGGTTTCAACTGTTACCCGGCTGAGATAGAAGCCGGTCTGATGGAGCATCCGGGCATTGCCCAGGTGGCGGTAATCGGTATACCCGACGCGCGTATGGGCGAGGTAGGGTGTGCGTGCGTGGTGTTGCGTCATGGTGTGCAACTGGATGAGGCAGGATTGATCCAGTGGGCGCGTGAACATATGGCCAATTACAAGGTACCGCGTGTGGTGCGCTTCCATGACGCGCTGCCGGTGAATGCGTCGAACAAGGTGGCGAAGAATGAGTTGCGGGCGGGATTCATGTAACGGGCCACCTGTGCGCTCGCCCTCACTCTGGCCTCCAGGGCCGGGGTGAGGGGGGCTTTTCCGGACATAGAACCGGACATCGACAATGGCCATAACTGTCCCCTTTTGGCCTGCCTCCCTCTGTGATCGTGCCGGGCTCTCGGCAAGAATCAACCCCGTCACTCTATAACAACAAACCACTTCGTCCTTGCCCTTGGCCTTTTGCAGGCCGCTGCCGTGTACAGAACATAACAACGATCGATCTCACGCCGAATCCGGGGAACTGAGCCATGGACACTCTGAAACGCTTGATGAGCGCCACTGTTTGTGGGCTGACGCTGCTGGCCAGTGCCGTACAGGCCGAACAGCGCGAGCTGCGGGTGTATAACTGGGCGGACTATATCCTGCCGTCCGTGCCCAAGGACTTCGCCAGACAGACCGGCATCAAGGTCACCTGGGACTCCTTCGACACCAACGAAGCCCTGGAAGCCAAACTCCTCACCGGCAACTCGGGCTATGACCTGGTGGTGCCGTCCAACCAGTTCCTCGATACCCAGATCAAGGCCGGGGTATTCCAGAAGCTGGACAAGAGCAAGCTGCCCAACTGGCAGCACCAGGATCCGGCGCTGCTCAAGCTGCTGGACACCAATGACCCTGGCAATCAGTACGCTGTGCCCTACATGTACGGCACGGTGCTGATCGGTTTCAACCCGGCCAAGGTCAAGGCTGCGCTGGGTGAGGATGCGCCGGTGGACAGCTGGGACCTGGTGTTCAAACCCGAAAACATGGCCAAACTCAAATCCTGCGGCGTGGCGATGCTCGATTCACCTTCGGAAATCCTGCCCTTGGCCCTGCACTATCTAGGGCTGGACCCCAACAGCCAGAACCCCGCCGATTATGAAAAAGCCAAGGCGCTGATGCTCAAGGTCCGCCCCTACGTGACCTACTTCAACTCGGCCAAGTACATGACGGATATCGCCAATGGTGACATCTGCGTGGCCATTGGTTATTCCGGCAGCTTCTATCAGTTCGGCAACCGCGCCAAAGAATCGGGCAACGGCGTGGTGGTGGACTGGCGCTTGCCCAAGGAGGGCGCACCGATCTGGTTTGACACCTTCGCCATCCCTAAAAGTGCAAAAAATGTCGAAGAGGCCCACGAATTTCTCAACCACCTGCTGGAGCCCAAGGTCATTGCCGGGATCAGTGATTTTCTGGGTTACCCCAATGCCAACAAGGACTCGCTGGCACTGATCAACAAGGACATCACCGGTAACCCCAATCTGACCCCGACCAGCGAGGCGCTCAAGTCGCTGTATGTGGTGCAACCGTTGCCGCAAAAAATGGAGCGCGTGCGCACCCGGGTGTGGACCAGCATCAAGTCGGACAAGTAACCCCTCGGAGGTAGTGCATGGGGGTTATCGTCAAGTGCCGGCCAGGTTCTTACACTGGCTGCACTTAATCGAACGACGAGAAAGCACCATGCGTATCCGTGAGCTTGGCATCACCATCGGTTCGGGCACCCCGGGGGCGTACAACGCCCTCACCGACGTACCGGGTGTGCGAGTGGGTCATCACACCCTCAACGTTGAAAACGGCGATGTTTCCATCCATTCCGGTGTCACCGTGATTGAGCCGCGTGCGGGAGCCACCCACCTGCAACCCTGCTTCGCCGGCGTGCATGTGCTCAATGGCAACGGCGACGCCACGGGGCTGGAGTGGATTCGCGAAGCCGGTTTGCTGACTTCGCCGATTGCCTATACCAATACCCACAGTGTTGGCGTGGTGCGCGATGCGCTGGTGGCAGCCGAGCGTGAGCTGGGCAAGCAGCACACCTACTGGTGCATGCCCGTGGTGCTGGAAACCTACGACGGCACGCTGAACGATATCTGGGGCCAGCATGTCACGGCCGAGCATGTGCAACTTGCCCTGCAGGATGCCAGGACAGGCCCTGTGCAGGAGGGCAATGTGGGCGGTGGCACAGGGATGATCTGTCACGAGTTCAAGGGTGGCATTGGCACTTCCTCGCGAGTATTGAGCCCGGAGCAGGGGGGCTGGACCGTCGGTGCGCTGGTGCAAGCCAACTATGGTGTACGCGAAGCCTTGCGGGTGGGGGGTTACCCGGTGGGTACCGTGCTGGATGACGTACCGTCCCCGTTTAAGAGCGAGAAAAATGTGGGCGTGCCGGGCATGGGTTCGATCGTGATAACCATCGCTACCGATGCGCCGCTGTTGCCACACCAGTGTACCCGTCTGGCGCAGCGTGCCAGTGTCGGGCTGGCGCGAGTGGGGGGCGGCACTGAAGACTCCAGCGGCGATATTTTTATTGCCTTTGCGGTGGGCAACAGCAATTTGCCGGCGGCTAACTTCGGCCATCCGGGTGAGCCGACCACGGCATTGCAGATGGTCAACAACGATTACATCTCGGCGCTGTTTGTGGCGGCTGCGGATGCGGTAGAGGAGGCGATACTCAATGCCATGCTCGGTGCGGATGACCTGAGCGGATGTGGCAATACCGTGCTGGCGCTCAAGCCCGAGCGGTTGCTGGCAGCGTTGCAGCAGGTGGGCTGGAAAGCCTCCTGAGGGCTGCCTCAACCTTGCGTAGCAGCTGCCGTAGGAACGAGGCTGCGTTCCTCGGCAGCTGCTACGGGGATTTGCCCTTACAGTTTCGGCAACTGCCCCACCCGGGCCATCATCTCGGTGACGATCTGCAGGTCCAGCATGAACTGCTCCACGGTCTTGAACTCGTTATCGGTATGCCCGGTGTATTTCACATCCGGCATGGCCAGGCCGAATTGCACGCCATTAGGCAGTTCATGCACCGAGGTTGCACCCGCCGAAGTACCGTACGTGTGCTCCATGCCCAGGTTTTCGCTGGCTACCGCCAACAGCGCCTTGACCCACTCACCCTCGGGGTTGCGGTACATCGGCTCGGCAATCGAGTACTCGAAACTCACCGGTACCTGCTGACTCTTGCTCCAGGCTGTCAGCTTCTCGGCAATCTGCGCTTTCAGTGCCTCCGGCGACTTGCCCTTGGGCACGCGCAGGTTGACCGCCAGCTTGAGCGCTTTGTCGTCCAGCCCCACAAAGGTCAGTGAGGTGGTCAGCGGCCCCATAAAGTCATCGGCAAAACCGACCCCCAGCTTGCCGCCCTTGTAGTCCAGGCCCCAGTTGTCGGCAGCATAGTGCGCTGCGTCGGTAATGTGGTTGTGCTTGAGGGCGATAGGGCCGTCGACGCTACTGATAAAGTCGAGCATCCGTGCCACCGGGTTGACCCCCGACTCGGGCTCTGAGGAGTGGGCAGAAACCCCGGTTACGGTCAGCACGACATCCTTGCCAACCACCTTGGCATTGACCTCGAAATCACCGCCATTGCGTTTGGCATATTCTGCACCGGCCTTGTTCAGGCTGGCCGCCAGCTCGGCGGGTTTGTCGGTCACCAGGGTTGCTACCGAAGTCGACGGGATCTGGTTGGTCGCCATGCCGCCGGTCAGCGAGACGATTTCGGCGCCCTGGCCTTCGCCCTTGCGCCGGGCAAAGGTGGCCATAACGGTGCCGTAACCTTTTTCGGCAATCACCACCGGGTAGCCGCCATCCAGCGCCAGGTTGTAGTTGGGCACCGGGTTGTGTTCGAAGTAATAAGGAATGGCATCACCGCTGGTTTCTTCGGTGGTGTCGATCAGCAACTTGAAGTTCCTGGCCAGTGGCAGTTGTTCTTCCTTGATGACTTTCATGGCGTACATCGCCACCACGATGCCGTTTTTGTCATCCTCCGTACCGCGCCCGTACATACGGTCACCGATCAGTGTGACCTTGAACGGGTCGAGTTGGGTGCCGTCCTTGAGTACCCAGTTTTCCGGGGTTACCGGCACTACGTCGGCGTGGGCATGAATACCGACCACTTCATCGCCACTGCCTTCGAGGGAGACTTCATAGACACGGTTGTCGATATTGCGAAAGTTCAGGTTAAAGGCCTTGGCCAGATCCTTGATCTTGTCGGCGATCTTGAGAAATTGCGGGTTCTCGTACTGGGGCACGTCGTCCAGGTTGACGGTGGGGATGGCCACCAGTTCACGCAGGGTGTCGGTAGCCGCCTTGCCGTATTTGAGCCGGGTATACAGGCCCAGCAGGCGATAGATCTCGTTCTGTTGCTCGGGGGCCAGTGCCTTGTTGTCGAGAAAGGCGCTGATGGTCGGGCCGAGATTATCTTTTTGCGCCAGCTCACTCTTGGCCAACGCCCCCAGAAACTGACGGAAGTCAGTGACATGGGTGTCGCTGAACGTCTTGAGGATGACAGCACTCTGTTGCGGGGTGATGGTGGCGTGGGCTGCAGTGCTGAACGCAGCGAGGCTGGCCATCATCAGGGTTGCAGCGGCCAGTTGTTTAAGTGAAAAGTCCATTTTGCTGGGCGTTCCTGTACAGGTCGTTGGATGGAAACATGAAGTAAGTGAAACAAAACATTTCCAAACTTACACTGCGAGGCGCTGCCACGTTAAGCGCTTTTTATTCTTGCGCCTGCAAAAACAGCGAGAACAGTTCGGACTGTGACTTGATTCCCAACTTACCGTACATATGCTTGCGATGGACCTTGACGGTCTCCGCAGAGATTGCCAGTTTTCGGGCGATTTCCTTATTCGAACAACCACTTAGCAGCAACAGGGCGACTTCCATTTCGCGTGCGGTCAACGGCGAGGTCAACTGCTCGGCAGCCGCTTCAAGGCGGCTTTGCCAGTTGGGCGTGAGCTCCGGTGCCTCCCTGGGGTCGCGCTCAAAAACCAGGCGCTGGCGCATCAAGGCGGCCACCCACGGCTGCACCAACCCCAGCAATGCACTCTGTTCCAGGCTGAAACGGCACTGGCTGCCCAGTGACAGGCTCAGGGTGCGTTGATTGTCGAGTTGCACATTGATATGCACCTCGTCGGTAACGATATTCAGGCGGAAATAACGCTGGTAGTAGTCGGTCTGTTCAAAGCATTCGGGGGCCACGTCCTGCAGGCGGAACAAGCCGCTTTGCGGTGCTTCACGGTTGGCGATATAAAACGGGTCCAGCAGGTAAAGCCCCTTGAGGTAGTCCTGGAACAGCGAATCCATGCCACCGTCTGCACCGGGGGACTCGGCCAGAACATGTGGCTTGCCGGCGCTGTAGATCAGCACCACCCAGTTGTCCACGGGTACATAGCGGCCCAGCAAACGTACCAGCGCAGTCCAGAAATTGGGCCGGTCCAGGGTTTCGATCACGCGGCCCATCGCGTCATGCCAGGCCACATCCTGCAAGGTCAGATTCATCTCACTACCCACCGGGTGTTACCCCATCGAAGTCATTTATTGGCGCGGTGCCGCGCACCATACTCGGCTCATCCCACCCTGCAAGGATCCGAGATGAACATTGAACTGGTGCAACTGGCAGGCCGTGACGGCGACACCGCTTATAACCTGTCGCGTACATTGAGCGCCATCGCCAGCTGCGCTGACGATACTGCGCTGCTGGTATTCCCGGAGACCCACCTGACCGGCTTTGTCGGCGGCCAGCAACTGGCGCAGGTGGCGGAGCCATTGACCGGCCCGACCCTGGGTGCGGTATTGCAGGCCGTACGCGAACGTGGAGTCAGTGTGGTGGTGGGGCTGGCGGAAAATCATCACGGCACCTTCTATAACACCTCGGTACTGGTCACGCCCGAGGGGATCGCCTTGCAGTACCGCAAGACCCATTTGTGGCCAAGTGAACGCGGCGACTTTACCCCCGGCGACCGTTTTACCACCGTGCTCTGGCAGGGCGTGCGGGTTGGCCTGCTGATCTGTTATGACATTGAACTGCCGGAAACCGGCCGAGCACTGGCGCAACTGGGGGCTGAACTGATCATTGTCACCAACGGCAATATGGACCCCTACGGCCCGGTGCATCGTACCTCGATCATGGCCCGTGCCCAGGAGAACCAGGCGTTTGCGCTGATGGTCAATCGCGTCGGTAGCGGGGATGACGGGCTGGTGTTCGCGGGTGGCAGCATGGCGGTCGATCCGTTCGGGCGGGTGTTGCTCGAGGCCGGGCGCGATGAGGTTCGCCATGTTGTAGCGCTGGATCTGGATCAGCTCAAGGCTGCCCGGCGTGACTACGACTACCTCAAGGATCGTCGCTTGCTGCTGTCGGGTGAACAGATTGAGCACTCGGACGGGCGTCGCGAACTGTTGATCGGAGCCAGCCAATGAAGACTAAAAACACGACGGTTATTGCCCTGGCTGCGCTATTGGGTTGCAGCCTGGTTCACGCCGCCGAACCTCAGGTGAATATCTACAACTGGTACGACTTTATCGCTCCGGACACGATGAAAAACTTCCAGGCCGAAACCGGCACAGCCTCGATGTACGACGTGTTCGACAACAGCGATGTGATGCAAAGCAAGCTGATGGCCGGTCGCAGCGGGTATGACGTGGTTGTGGCCACCGGTGACCTGCTACCCAACCTGATCAAGGCCGGGGTGCTCAAGGAACTCGATCGGGGGCAGTTGCCCAACCTCGCACACCTGGACCCGGCCATCCTTGCCAAGATGCAGAGCACTGACCCCGGCAATCGTTATGCCGTGCCGTATTTGTGGGGCACTACCGGGGTGGGTTATGACGTCGACAAGGTCAGGGCGATACTTGGGCCGGATGCGCCGGTGGATTCCTGGGACCTGATCTTCAAGCCCGAGAACCTGAGCAAATTGAGCCAGTGCGGTGTAGCCATGCTCGATGCCCCCGGTGAAATCATTCCAATTGCGTTGCACTACCTCGGCTTGCCACACAACAGCAGCGACCCCCGGGACTATGCCAAGGCCGAAGCGTTGCTGCTGACGTTACGTCCTTATATCCGCTATTTTGACTCGTCGAAATTCATTACCGACCTGGCCAATGGCAACGTCTGCGTGGTGCTGGGTTGGGCAGGCGGGGTGCAAGACGCCAAAACCGCCTCGCAGGTGGCCGGCAATGGGCGCAACATCCGCTACAGCATCCCCCGTGAAGGGGCGCCGATCTGGGTTGAGAGCCTGGTGTTGCTCAACGACGCGCCCAACCCGCAGCAGGGGCTGGCCTTTATCGACTACATGCTGCGCCCGCAGGTGATAGCCCGGACTTCGACCTACCTCAAATATCCCAATGCGAACCAGGACGCCAGGCCACTGATGGACCCGTCGTTGCGCGACAACCCGGATATCTACCCTGACGAGAAAGTCATGACCACTTTGTTCCCGCTGGAGCCGTTGCCGCTCAAGCTTGAACGGGTGCGCACGCGGGTGTGGAGCAAGGTTAAAAGCGGAACGTGAAGCCAAACTTTGTCGATACTCTGTTACAGGTCAAGCCCTATTGTGGGAGCGAGCCTGCTCGCTCCCACAGTTGCAGTTTCCTGTAGCCGCTGTCGAAGGAACGAGGCAACTGCTACGGTTTGTGGGTGTTAGCCGTTTCAGGCCTGCAACTGCGGCTCACGAACGCTCCTGGCCCTGGGCATCGCCGGCAACACCGCCTCCTGCAAGGTTCGCGCAGCCGGGTGAGTAAAGCGCATCTGCGCCGTGACCGGCAGGTCTTCCACCAGCTTGCCGTCTGCCAGTACTACCACCCGTTGGCAAAAACGCTGCACCAGGCTCAGGTCATGGGTAATCAGCAAAAAACCGGTGCCCGACTCGCGCCGTACCTGTGCGAGCAAATCCAGAATCTGCACTTGCAGCACCCGGTCAAGGTTGGACAGGGCTTCGTCGAGGATAATCAGCTGCGGGCCGATCGCCATGGCCCGGGCAATACCGGCGCGCTGCAGTTGCCCGCCGCTCAGTTGTGCCGGGAGCTTGTCGATGTCACGGGCCTCAAGCTGGACTTGCTGGAGCAATTGCTCAACCCGGGCCCTGCACGCTGAGGCGTCCATGTCTGAAAGATGGCGCAAAGGCTCGGCAATGCTCCAGCCAATGCTGCGCTGGGGGTTGAAAGCGCTGAGGGCATCCTGAAAGACCATCTGCACACGCTGTAAAAACGGAGGCTGACCCTTGAACACAATGCTGCCCTGGTCGGCGCTTTCCAGCCCCATCAGCAGGCGCGCCAGGGTGCTTTTACCGCTGCCGCTACCTCCCAGCAGGCCAAGGCTTTGACCTTCGTGCAGGTCCAGATTCAAGCCGCTCAGCACCTGTACCCGATGCCGTTTGCTGAACAGCCCGCCAGCGCTGTAACCGTGCTCAAGGTCGCGTACCTGAATAAAACTCATGGCGCGCAGCTCTCCATTGTCAATGAGTGGTGTGCTGCCAGCAGCGTGCGTGCTTCCTGGCTTTGCGGTGAATTGAACAGCCGGTGAACATCGGCCTGTTCGACAATACGGCCGTGGGCCATGACGCTGACCTGATCGGCGCAGCGCGCCACCACGCCCATGTCATGGGTGATCAGCAGCACGCCAAGGTTGCGCTGCGCTACCAGTCGTTCCAGCAGGTCGAGAAAACGTGCCTGCGCCACAACATCCAGATCGCTGGTAGGTTCGTCAGCCAGCAAAAAACGGCTGTCGGCGAGCAGGGCCAGGGCGATCATCATCCGTTGCAGCATGCCGCCGCTCAGTTGAAAGGCAAATGAGTCGAGCACCCGTTGAGCATCGTGCAGGCCCACTTCCTGCAAGGTGCTCTGAATCAGCTGCTCGGCCTCGGCACCTTGCAGGTCGCGGGTCTGGAGGGTTTCAAGGGCATGCTGGCGCAGTGAGCGTACCGGGTTGAAGGCACTGCGCGGGTTCTGCAGCACCAATGCCACTTCGCGCCCACGTAATTGCGCAGCATCCACCACCTGGCCATCCAGCAACAGGGTGGCGCCGCTGCTGTGTACGCCAGGAGGCAACAAGTCGAGGATGCCCAGGCTGGTTAGCGATTTTCCTGAGCCGCTGGCACCGACCAGCGCATGCACCTGGCCGGCCCTGAGGGTCAGTTCGGCCCGGTCGACCAGGGTGCGTTGCCGGTGTTTGAGGGTCAGGTCGCGAATCACCAATGTGTGTTTCATTCCTTGATCTCCGCCAGTACGCTGGGGTCAAGGCGGTCGCGCAAGGCGTCGCCCAGCAGGTTGAAGGCCATCACCGAGATAAAGATCATCAGGCCCGGCCACAGCAGCAACTGCGGCTGGGTCCAGATAAATTCCTTGGCATCGTTGATCATCACGCCCCACTCGGGGGTTGGCGGGCTGACGCCCAGACCCAGAAAGGACAAGCCCGAGACGTGCAGCATCATGTGGCCAATGTCCATCGACGCCAGCACCAGCAGTTGCCCCACGACGTTGGGCATTACATGCTGGCGCAGCCTGGTCAGGCGCGAGGCACCGGCCAGTCGTGAAGCCAGCACATAATCCCGGTTACGCTGGGCCAGCACCATGCCGCGAACCATCCGCGCATACCAGGCCCAGTGGGACAGCGCGATGGCGATGATCACGTTGGTCAGGCCGGTACCCAGCAAGGCGATCAGGAAAAACGCCAGCACCAGGGTGGGGAAGGTCAGGAACATGTCGCACAGGCGCATCAGGAACATGTCGAGCTTGCCGCCGACTATCCCGGCGATACCGCCAATCACCACGCCCAGCACCAGTACCAGACCCAGCACCAGCACCACGCTGCCCAGGGACAGTTGCGTACCGACGATCAGGCGCGAGAGCACGTCGCGCCCCAGGTGGTCGGTGCCCAGCCAATGGCTGGTACTGGCGGGCAGCAGACGCTCGTCCAGATTCACCAGGGTGGCGTCGTAGGGTGCCAGCCAGGGGCCGAACAGCGCCATCAGCAACAGCAGGGCAACCAGCCCGTAGCCGATGCGCGCGCCGTATTTTTTACCGGTATAGACCGCCGCTATTGTGCTCATGCCATCACCCCCGAGAAACGTGTGCGCGGGTCTAGCCAGGCGTAGCAGATGTCCACCACCAGATTGCACAGCACCAGCAGTGTGGTCAGCAGCAGTGTGAAGCATTGCATCACCGGGAAGTCACGGTTGAGCACGGCGCTGACCGCGAAGCGGCCAACGCCGGGCCAGGCGAAGATGGTTTCGATCACCAGGGCACCTCCGAGCAACTCGCCAATGTGCATGCCGGTGGCGGTCACCAGCGGCATCCAGGCATTGCGCAGGATATGGTCGCGCCATACACGCTTTTCGTTCAGGCCACGGGCCCGGGCATAGAACACGTGTCGATGCTCACGCACATCCAGCAGGCTGGCGCGCAGCAGGCGGGCGTTGATCGACATCGACATCAGGGCAATCGCCAGCACCGGCATCAGCAGATGCTGCGGACCACCACGGCCCATCGGCGGCAACCAGCCCAACCACAGCGAGAACAATGCAATCAGCAAAAAAGCCAACCAGAAATTGGGCATGGAAACACCGATAAAGGTGATGAAACGCACCACCTGATCGGGCCAGCGACCTTTCCAGCGGGCCGCCGCCAGACCCAGCGGAATGCTCATTACCAGCGTGGCAAGCAGCGCCAGACCACCCAGCTGAAGGGTGGCGGGCAGGTAATAGAGGATGTCATCGAGCACCGGGCGCCCGGTGATATAGGAGGTGCCGAAGTCCAGGTGCACGGCGTTCCACAGCCAGGTGAGGTACTGCTCGGGCAGTGGCCGGTCCAGGCCCAGTGCGTGGCGTGCCTCGGCCAACGCAGCGTCGGTTGGAGGGATCTGCGACAGGCGCAGGTAGTCCAGGGCCGGGTCGCCATTGCCCAGGTGCAGCAGGACAAAGACGATCAGTGACACCCCCAGCAGCACCGGGATCAGCAGCACAAGCCGCAGGATAATATAGCGCAGCATGGTTTATGGCTTCCCTGTGGTGGGGTGCATCACTTCGAACGGCACATCAAACAGCGTGCTGCCGAATTGAACATTGTCGACGTTTTTTCCGCTGACACTGATGGCCGTCAGGTGTGAGATCGGCAGGTACACGGCCTGATCGTGCAGTGTGGTGAGGATCTCGCGGTAATCGTCAGCGCGCTTGCCCTCGTCGGTTTCGCCCAGTACTTCGGCGATTTTCCGGTCGATGGCCGCCTTCATCGGCAGGCCGAGCTGGGCCATGTAGTCGGCGTGTCCGGCGTAGCGCATGGAGCTGACAAACGAGTGCGGGTCATAGGGAGCGCCCCAGGTATCGGCGAAGATCATGCCGAACTTGCCCTCGCGCTGGCGCTGCACCAGGGCACCGTCTTCTTCGGCGCGCAGCTTGACGTCGATGCCGACCTTGGCCAGTTCGCCCTGAATGATTTCGGCGAGGTTTTTTTGCAGGGCACTGGGGCCCAGAAACACCAGTTCGATACTTAGCGGCTGGCCGTTTTTTTCACGAATGCGTTTGCCTTCAGGGACTTTCCAGCCTGCCGCTTCCAGGTTTTTTTTGGCCTGTTCGGGGTCGTAGGGCAGTGCCTTGAGGCCCAGGTCGGCATACGGCATGTTGCTGGCGAACAGCGCATCTGCCCGCGGCTCCTGGCCATGCAGCACCTTGGCAATGATAGTGTCCTTGTCCACGGCCTGATTGATCGCCTGGCGCACGGCCAGTTCATTGGTCGGAGCCAGGCCGGTATTCATCGCCACGGTACGGGTGGCCAGCGGTGCGGAAATGGCCGTCTTGAAGCCCGAATCGCGCAGGCGCACAAAGGTGCCGGGGGAGATTTCGCCGTCGGCACCCTGAATCAGGTCGATTTCACCGGTTTGCAGGGCAATGGCGCGGCTGTCCGGGTCGGAGATGACTTTCACCAGTACCGAACCATAGCCCGGTTTGGGCCCCCAGTAGTGCGGGTTGCGCTCGAAGCGGTCGAACTCGCCACGGCGGGTTTGCGTCAGTACCCAGGGCCCGGTGCCCACCGGCACGCCGGGCTTTGCCTCGGGGGCGGCAAAGCGCAACGGGCGAACCTGCGCCAGTTCCATCAGGGTCGGGTAGTAGGGGTGTTTAAGCACCAGCACCAGGGTGTGCTCGTCCGGTGCTTCGACACGCTCCAGGGTGGAGACCAGCTCCATCCACTGATGACGCTTGCTGTTGGCGAGCACCGCGTCGAGGTTGGCCTTGGCTGCGGCTGCGTTGAACGAACTGCCGTCACTGAAGGTCACACCGTCGCGCAGGGTGAAGGTGTAGGTCTTGCCATCTGCTGACACTGTCCATGACGTGGCCAGCCAGGGTTCCAGAGTGCCTTGGGCGGTGTAACGCACCAGCGGTTCATAGACCATGGCCTGGGCATACATCTGGTTCGGCGAATAGCCGCGAGGGTCCAGCGGCCCGGCATTGGTTGGCCACGAGTAGGTCAGTGTGGGGGCCGCATCGCCCGCCCATGCAGTCGGCAAGCCTGCGCTCAGGCAGGCTCCAATCATCCATAAGGTCAGCTGTTTTTTAGTCCATGACTGCTTCACACTGCGTCTCCCTCAGTTGATGGCCAGTGGCCTGATCAGATGCTGGGTATGAAGTCTATGTCAAAAGTTCATAACTGCGAGGCCGATTAGATGCAGAGGGTCACTATTTCGCTGGACGATGCTTTATTGGCCGAAATTGATGAGCGCGTTGGCACCCACGGCTACCAGGGGCGCTCCGAGGCCATCCGCGATCTGTTGCGCGCCGGCCTGCTGGAACCGGAGCAGGGCGACCCGCAAAGTGCCTGCGTGGCAACCTTGAGTTACGTCTATGACCACGCCACCCGGGAGCTGTCCAAGCGTCTGAACACGGCCTTTCACGAGCACCATGACCTGACCCTGTCGACGCTGCATGTGCATCTGGACCAGGGCAAGTGCATGGAAGTCTCGGTGCTCAAGGGCACGGTCGGCGAGGTGGCGCAACTGACGCGCCAGGTGATGGCCGAGCGCGGAGTGCGCCATGGCAGCGCGCAGATTATTCCATTGGGAGATCTCGAGTAGCGCTGGGCCAGTGCTTGAGTGTCCAGCGGGCGCAAAGAGTGCGCCTTAGAAATCCCAGCGGGTATTGACCATTACATTGCGCGGGTCACCGTAATACGCCGTGTTGTAGAAGCCGATATTGGTGTAGTACTGCTTGTCGAACAGGTTGTTGACGTTGAGTGTGGTGGACAGGTGCTCGCTGACCTGGTACCTGGCCATTGCATCGACCAGCCAGTAAGCGTCCTGGCTGAAGTCCTGGTACTGGTCCTTGGCGCGGTTGTAGATGTTCTGCCAACTGCGGTTCTGCCAGCGCGCGCCGCCACCGATGGTCAAGCGGTCCAGCGGCCCCTTGAATTTATAGGTGGTGTAGAGGCTCAACTGGTCCTCGGGCTCCCAGGTCGAGATTTTTTCGTCGTCGCTGCCGCGAATGACCTTGTGAGTAAAGCCGGCCTGGGCCTGCCAGCCCGGTGCCAGTTCGCCGGACATCTCGGCTTCGAAGCCCTTGGCCTTGGCCTTGGTGCCGACTGATGCATAGAGGATCGACGGGTTGGTCGGATCGGCGTTGTACTCGGCGTCCGGTTCGGCGCGGTTGCTTTCATGTACCTCGAAATAGGCCAGGCTGGTGTTCAACCTGCCGCCATAAAACTCGCCCTTGATTCCCACTTCGTAGTTTTTGCCTTCATCGGGCTCAAGCACTTTGTTGTTGCGATCGCGGTTGTAGGTTTGCGGCATGAAAATGTCGGTATAGCTGGCATACGCGGTGAAGTTGTCGTTCAGGTCGTAGGTAACACCCACGTAAGGCACGAGGCGGCCGGTCTCGGTGGTGTGGTAATCCCCGGTCAGCCAGTAGTTGGCCAGCCGTGTGCCCAACAGCAGGTTAAGGTCGTCGGTCAGGTTGAAGCGTGCGCTGATGTAGCCTGCGGTCTGGCGTGTGGTGGTGTCGTTGTATTGGGTCGGTGCGCCCCAGTCCGGCTCGGTGGTCTTGCCGTCGAAGTTCCAGAAATCAATGACGTTGGCGCTGAGGAAGGTCGGGTTGCCGTAGTCCTTGCCTTGCCAGTGGGCGCTGGAGGCCGATGCGCCGATCACCAGTTCATGCTCGCGGCCAGCCAGGCTGAAGGGGCCGCTGAAGTAGGCATCGGCGGCGTCGGTGCGGGTGTTCCCGGTGAATTTGTTGGCATAGATCGACGACAGGCCGGTGGCCGGGAAGGGGCCGCTCATGACCGAACCCAGCGGCGCATCGTAGCTGTTGACCTGATGGGTCAATTGGCCCTTGCCGACCCAGCCGTTGGCGAAGCTGTGCTCCAGGGTCGCGAACACGCTCTGGGTGGTCTGCTCCCAACGGCTCCAGTTGGCGCCGTTGTTGTACGAGCGCTTGACGTCGATACGCTCGCCGTTGCGGTCGAACAGCGGGCGGCTGCCCGACCAGCCCGAGGCGTGGGGGTCGTTGTTCTGGTAATCAAAGCCCAGGGTCAGGAGGGTGTCATCGCTAAGGTCGGCTTCGAGGGTGCCGAAATAGACCCCGGTCTTGCGCTCATAGCGGTCCATGAACGAGTGCTTGTCCTGGTAGGCCGCCACGGCACGGCCGCGAATGTTGCCGCTGTCGGTCAGCGGGCCGCTGACGTCAACCTGGGTGCGGTAGTTATCCCAACTGCCGGCACCGACATCGATGCTGGCCTTGAATTCGCGGGTCGGTTTTTTGCGGATCAGGTTGATCGTTGCCCCCGGGGCTCCGGCACCGGTCAAGAGGCCCGTGGCGCCCTTGAGGATTTCCACGCGGTCGTAGATGGCCATGTCACTCAGGGTCTGGCCCGAGGAGTACGCCGAGTTGCGCAGGGTGGGAATGCCGTCGTACTGGAAGTTCTCCACCGAGAAACCGCGGGCATAGTAGTTGGTGCGCTCGCTGTCGAAGGTCGAGACGGTGATGCCAGGGGTATGGCGCATCACCTCGTCGATGGAGTTGAGGCCGAAATCATCCATATGCTGGCGGGTAATCACGGTGATCGACTGCGGCGTTTGCCGTGGCGTCAGTACCATGCGTGTGGCCGTGGCGATGGTGCCGGGGGTATACGAGCCGCTGCCTTCGGTGATGGTCCCAAGCTGGTTGGAGTTGACCTGGGTGGCCTGCAATTGCAGTTCACCGTTGCCTTGCGCTGGTCTGGCAACAACCCGGTAACCGTCGCCGTCAGTGACCGCCTGCAGGCCCAGCGGGGCGAGCAGCCGTTGCAGGCCTTCGTCGACGGCAAAGTTGCCGCTCAAGCCACTGCTGCGCATACCGGTTGTCAGGCTCGAATCCACCGCGATCATCACCCCGGACTGTTGGCCAAAACTGCCCAGCACCGCGTCCAGGCTGCCCGGCGCAATGCTGTAGGCATGCTCGCTGCCTGAGGCTGCGAATGCGCCTTGGCTGGCCGTGGCAATGGATAAACCGAATACAAAGGTGCGCAAGGCACCGGCGAGGGGGGTAAGTCGGCTGTGCATAAAGACTGTCCATGTGTGAAAAGGATCGGCGTTGCGCTGTTAATCAGCGTCTTCCCTGAACTTGATGCACCAGATAAGAAAAACTGCCGGCGGTATTGAAAATAATTATTTTCAGGCCGCGACCACGTTGGCCCAGTAGCCAAACACTCGCTGCACGCGGATTGGCAGCACCCGCGTGAGCAGGTCGAGGCTGGCATCGGGGCGGTCGATGGAGAACGATCCCGACACCCGCAATGCCGCGACTTGCGGGTCGCAGCGCACCACGCCACGGCGGTAGAGGTTGAGCTGGGCAATCACCTGGCCCAGTGGCATGCGTTCGGCGATCAGCAGGCCGTTGACCCAGGCATCGGCACCGACCGTGACCGGGCGCGGTGTGCTGTCTGTCTGGCTGTCGAACGTTACCTGCTGGCCGGCATCCAGACTCAAGCTGTCGCCCCGTGCCAGCTTGATCGATGCACTGCCGCTCAGCACCTGGACCTGGGTGCCTGCCTGCCACGGCAGGTTGTGGCTGATCACCAGGCGTGAGCGGGGCGCGGGCAGCACCTGGCCATTGGCGGTGCTGAGCCTGATATCGCCAGCGCTGACCAGCACGCGGCCCAGGCTCAGGAACAGTTCCGTGCCAGCGGCGGTGGTGCGGGTATCGAGGGCGGTGTGGGTGTCGAGGGTCAGGTCGACACCCTCTGCCAGAGTTAACTGGCGCCGCTCGCCGGTGGCGGTGCGATAGTCACTGAACAGCTCTGGCAGCAGCACCTGTTCCCGCACCCCATAGCCGGTAGCCAGCATCACGCCCAGGCCGGCAAAGCCCTTGAGCAGCGTGCGTCTGCCCGGGGCATTGCGCGAG
This sequence comes from Pseudomonas sp. FSL R10-0056, assembly GCF_009600105.1. Classification (NCBI taxonomy): domain Bacteria; kingdom Pseudomonadati; phylum Pseudomonadota; class Gammaproteobacteria; order Pseudomonadales; family Pseudomonadaceae; genus Pseudomonas; species Pseudomonas sp. FSL R10-0056. The sequence continues at coordinate 9,002 of NZ_WIWL01000207.1, read as the reverse complement.
CGCAGCAACGTCCGGGCACCAGCGGCAGGCAGCATGCGGGTGCTGTCGCGAATGTCGGTATTAAGCCCGGTGAGGCGCTGCCAGGCCAGTTCATGTTGCGCGGATTGCGCGCGCCAATGCTGGCAGGCCAGAAGCTCGGCCTCGGTGCTGACGCCCGATTGCACGGTGACCATCCACTGCAAGGCTTGCTCGACCACATCCTGGTCGAGGCGCTGGGTGTTGGCGGGCTCGAACAGACTCACCCGGTGTAGACCGCGCTGTAGCAGTGTCGGTAAGCCTTGAGCATGGCTTTTTGCACCACGTTGACGGTCAGGCCCATGCGTTCGGCGATCTGCGGGTAGGTCAGGCCGTCCAGTTGCGACAGCAAAAAAATCTCCCGCACTTTTGCGCCCAGGCCATCGAGCACCTGGCCGACGGCGTCCAGTGCCTCCAACACCAGCAGGCGAGATTCCGGGGAGGGCACAAGCTGCGGCTCCAGGAGCGCCAGGGACTCCATATAGGCCCGCTCCAGCGCCTGACGACGGAAGTATTGGCCGCACAGACGGCTGGCAATGGTGGAGAGATAGGCCCGGGGTTCGCGCAGCGGCGCGGGTGTGTCGGTACGCAACATGCGCACAAACGTGTCCTGGGCCAGATCCAGAGCCTGCTCCTGATTGCCCAGCTTGCGGCGCAGCAACTGCACCACCCAGCCGTGATGCTGAACATAGAGTTCACCCACGGCACGGCGTGAGGAAGGGGAGGACGTGAGCATCGATTGCAATCCCGGAGCAGACACTGACAAGGATCGCAATGATAGCGCTTCTCATTAACGTATGCTCGGGAATGTTTCGCGCTGTGTCAGATGTGGGAGCGAGCCTGCTCGCGAAGTCGTTCGCGAGCAGGCTCGCTCCCACACTAGGGCTTGACCTGCAACAGAGTCTCTACAAGCTCTATGCAGGCCCTACTTCTCGACCAGGACCTTCGGGTTGGAGTTGCCCCACACCGTATACAGGTCGGCCAGCAATGCACCGTTGATGTCTTCAACTTCCGCCTGGCTGATTTCGGCCTTGCCCTGTTGCCCGAACAACACCACTTCGTCGCCGCTTTTGACATCCGGCGCGTCTGTAACGTCGACCATGAGGGTATTCATCGAGACCTTGCCCACCACCGGCACGCGATGGCCGTTGATCAGCACGATACCCTTGTTGGTAAAGGCACGGCGGTAACCGTCGGAGTAACCCACGGTGATATTGGCCAGTTTCGAGTCGCGCCCCAGCGTCCAGGTGCGGTCATAGCCCACGGTGTTGCCCTTGGGGTAGCTGTTGACCGAAGCGACATGGGACTTGAATTGCATCACGCGCTTGTAGTCGGTGTGCGACGGCACCGTGTCGCCGAACAACGCACCGCCCGGGCGAACCATGTCCAGATGCGATTCCGGCACTTCCAGGGTGGCGAACGAGTTGGCCGCATGCAGGGTGATTTTGCTGCGATCGAGTTCTGCGACATTGATCAGCCATTGTGCCTGCTCGTTGAACGCCTTGAGCCCTGCACGCACGTCGTCGGCGTCTTCTACCGCGAAGTGGGTCATGATCGCGCGCACTTCCAGGTTCGGCACCTTGGTGATGGCGACCGCGTCGCGGCGGCCCTCGGCGGTGGTCATTTCCACGCCGTTACGGCTCATGCCGCTGGAGTTCAGGCCCAGGTGCACCACCAGCGGACGGCCGTGTTTTTCGGCAATCAGGCTGGCCTTGACGGCGAAATCAAGGTTGCCCACCAACTCCTCCATATTGTACGGCAGCGCCGCTTCCAGCTCGCTGAGTGCTGCCGTACGCACACGGATCAGTTGGCCCTTGAAGCCGCTTTCACGTACCACGCGAGCCTCTTCATTGCTCGCCACGCCAACGCAAGGCACACCGGTAGCGATGATTGAAGGCATCAGCAGGCCGATGCCGTGGCCGTAGGCATCGGCCTTGAGCACGGCGCAGATTTTCGATTTGTCGCCCACAGTCGCTTGCAACACGCCAATGTTGTGGACGAACGCGGCTCTGTTGATCTCGACCCAGGCATTGCTGTCCTGTGTATTGACCTGGGCAACGCCATCGACCATCGACAGCGGCGGGGCGGCGAAGGCCGGGTTGTGCATTAAAGCCATGCCCAAAGACAGGGCAAGAAGGGTACGGGTGAAGGGCATTTGCTGAGTTTCCATACGTTATTTTTTTTGCGGCAGGGTGACGCGCGGCAATACTAGGATTGGCTTGCAGGAAAAGTCACTCCCCGGGCCGCGTATCTGTCTGAAAGTGTCGTGGTGCCAAAGGGCACCTATCGCCGCCACGCCAGCAACACCACACCCACGGTAATCAGGCTGATCCCCGCCCATTGGCGAATATCGAGCTTTTCACCCAGCAGCGTCACGCCCAGCACGGCCACGATCACCACGCTGAGTTTGTCCACCGGCGCCACCAGTGACGCCTGGCCCAGTTGCAGGGCTCGGTAATAGCAGATCCACGAGGCCCCGGTGGCCAGCCCCGAGAGCACCAGAAACACATAGCTGCGCGCCGAAATCGAGCCCAGCGACTGATACTGGCCGGTTGCGTAGAGGATCAGTGCCAGGCTGACCAGCACGACGACGGTACGCAGCAAGGTGGCGAAATCGGAGTTGATGCCGGTAATGCCAATTTTGCCGAAAATCGCCGTCATGGCAGCGAACACCGCCGAAAGTAATGCCCAGAATGTCCAGCTTGAATAGAACGTCGAGCCCATGGGTTTGCCTGAGTGATCGCTGAAGGTGCTTTCAAGCATATGTCATGCAGGGGCGTTGAGGCTGTAACCCGGTGCAGGGCTTGTGTACTATCGGCACTGGCCGATGCTGCCCGCCGCTCGCTCCCCATGGGAAGGTGAAAGCATGATTATCTGCCTTTTCCCCTCTCTCTTGACGGTCGAGGTTTGGCAACGCGAGCACCAAAAGCCTTCGCCCCCGGGAGCACTGATGCTGTCAATCGAGCAAGCCAAACAGATGGCCAAGAGCCTGCGAACCTCGCTGCAGGCGCGCAATCTGGAAGTCACCCATGCCATCGCCCTTGAACTGGTTGCCAGGCAACTGGGTTACAAGGACTGGAATACGGCCAGTGCACGGCTGCCTGTGCAGAGTGCTGCGCCGGCAATTAGCTTCGACAGGCCGATTCCGATATTGCGGATGTTTGATGAGGCCAAGGCCCGGGAGTTCTATCTGGATTTCCTGGGTTTCAGCGTTGAGTTCGAGCACCGCTTCGAAGCAGGTTTGCCGCTCTATCTGGGCATCAGCCGCAGCGGCTTGCAACTGCATCTTTCCGAGCATCATGGCGATGCCAGCCCCGGCTCCACGGTATTCGTACCCATGGACAATATCGAGTTGCTGCACGACGAGCTAATGGCCAAGCGCTACGGTTATGGCCGCCCGCAGATTGTCCAGCAGGGCTGGGGACGGGTGCTGGAGGTTCATGACCCGTTTGGCAACCGCATCCGTTTTTGCCAGGACTGACGGATCTTCAGCCCCGTGAGCGCTCATAAGCCGCTGTCATGATCTGCCAGGTTTGTGCATCCGCCGGGATCAGATGCTCGATACGCATTGAGGTTACGGTGATATCGAGCGGCATGCCGAATGTGGTGAAGGTGGACATGAAGTTCAGCTCGCCATGGGCGCAGGCAATGCGGGTCAAGACCAGTGGCGGCAGTTCCCGGGGCAGGGCCGCGAGGGTGTCCGGGGCGCTGAGGGTTTGCATAAGACTGGCCAGTACGGGGTTGGACAGGGCCTCGCGTGTCGCCCGTTGCCAGGCCAGGGTTCTTATTTCTTCGGGGTTGATCAGGTAATCACCCAGGCCGCCGGGTTGCAGCAGTGTGGTCAGCAGGTTCAAGTCCCGGGCCGCGTCTGCGGGCAGTCCGACCAGGCTGAACAGGGCTGCGGTGCTGGCGTTGGCATCCAGCACCTGCCAGTGGCTGCCCAACACAATCGCCGGGGCGGGGTTGTTGGCGTGCAACACATGGCTGATGGCCTCACGTACGGCCTCCATGGCCGGCGAAGAGAGCGGCGTTGTCTCGTAGCGCGGCGCATAACCCGAGGCCAGAAACAGGCTGTTGCACTGCTCCAGCGGTACCTCGAGGGCCATCAGCAGGTTATGCAAGGTGCCGGGGCCGGGTTTGGCGCGCCCGGTTTCGATGCAGCTCAAATGGCGTTGGGAAATACCCGTGATCAAGGCCAGCTCCAGCTGGCTCATACCGGCCTGACGGCGCAGCAGACGCAGCTGCGGGCCAGCGGTTGTCGGGGTGTTGATGCGGGGAAAGGTCAGGTTGTTCATCCATAAACTCTGGCAGGGGCAAAAGGCTGAGTCCATGACCTGTGAGGTCATTGCCGGTGGGGGAAAAGTATCACTAACTGGAGCCTTGTCCACTTCGTCGATTCGGAAATGCTAATGAAAAAATCCTGTCTCGCCCTTGCCGCGTTGCTCGGGTTCTCTGCTTACACAATCTTCACGATGTTGACCGCCCACCAGTCCCTTGCAGCTTTCGGACTGGAACTGATGGCCAGCCCGGACACGGCTCAAGTGGTGATCGACCTGTACCTGATGGCGGCGCTGGCTTGCGTGTGGATGTACCGCGATGCACGCGGTAAAGGCCGCTCGCTGGCCAGTGTGCTGCCGTACCTGCTGCTGACCGCGGTCTTCGTCGCCATCGGCCCGCTGCTGTATATCGTGGTCGAGGGGTTCGTACGCAACCCGGGCACAAATAGCCGGGCCTGTCTGAAAACGCCGCGCCAACCCTGACATTGCGACACCTTTCACACCTGCGCACTGTTGTGCATTAGATTCAGCCCCGCATAATGCGGGCATAAAAACAGTGTGGCGTAGCGCAGAAGGGGTGGTGTGTTGTCGAGCAGTGATAAAAGCGTGGTCGAGCTGAACTGGGCCGAGGTAGGGGATGGTTTCAAGCAGCTGTTGCCCATTTCCATGTTTGTGGTGGTGTTCGGTGTGGCCTTCGGTCTGGCTGCCGCGCAGACCGGTCTGGACAACAGCGCCAGTTTGTTGATGAGCGCTTTGGTATTCGCCGGGGCCTCGCAGTTTGGTGCCCTTGATCTCTGGGGGGCGCAGGTCCCGGTTGTGCCCCTGATCGTCACGGTGTTTGCCATCAATGCCCGCCATCTGCTGATGGGTGCGACCTTGTATCCCTGGCTGCGCGAGCTGCCTGCGGCCAAGCGCTACGGAGTGATGATGGTGATCTCGGATGCCAACTGGGCAATGTCGATGCAGGCATTCAACAGCGGCAAATCGGGCATCGGCCTGATCCTGGGCGGTGGCATAGCCCTGTGGGCGGCCTGGGTGCTGGGCAGTTGGATGGGCGTGTACTTCGGCAGCGCAATTGAAGACCCGGTCAGCCTGGGCCTGGACATGGTGATGGGCTGTTTTCTGCTGGCGATGGTAATCGGCGGGCAAAAAAACCTGCGCATGCTGATTATCTGGTGCGTGGCGGGCGCCTCGTCGCTGTTGGCGTACCGCTACTTGCCTGAAAACAGCCATGTGGTGGTCGGCGCATTGGCGGGCGGGGTGTTGGGTGCGGTGTGGATGGAGAAGAAAAAATGAGCATCGATACCGCCGGTTACGGCACCTTCATCATTGTTCTGATTATGGCTGTGGTCACGTTGATTACGCGTTTGGGGGGCGTTTTCGTGATGTCCTTCGTGCCCATCAACTACCGGGTGCAGCAATTTATCAGCGCCATGTCGGGCTCGGTGCTGGTCGCCTTGCTCGCGCCCCTGGCCCTCAACGGCGATAACGGCGCACGGCTGGCCTTGCTGACCACCGCAGCAGTGATGCTGCTGCTCAAGAAGCCGCTGCCGGCAATTGCCGCAGGGGTGATCGCGGCTGCGGTGTTCAGGCATCTGTAAATGACCAGGTTGAAGAAGTCGAGGCGCGCGTCGACTTCTTCAACAACAGCCACTGTTCAAATTGAGCGCTGATTGACCCGCTGGCTCAGTTCTTGCGCCGACTCCTTGCGTTCGGAATACCGGTCAACCAGGTCCGGGCGATCGCGCAGCAATACGGTGAACTTCACCAGTTCCTCCATGACATCGACCACGCGGTCATACAGCGCAGACGGTTTCATGCGGTTGTGCTGGTCAAACTCCAGATAGGCCTTGGGCACCGAAGATTGGTTGGGGATGGTGAACATGCGCATCCAGCGACCCAGCACGCGTAACTGGTTGACCACATTAAATGACTGGGAGCCGCCGCACACCTGCATCACCGCGAGGGTTTTGCCCTGAGTCGGGCGTACCGCGCCCAATGCCAGAGGCACCCAGTCGATTTGCGCCTTGAACACAGCTGACATCGCGCCATGCCGTTCCGGCGAGCACCACACTTGCCCTTCAGACCACTGCATCAGTTCCAGCAGTTCCTGGACTTTGGGGTGATCATTCGGGGCGTCATCGGGCAGCGGCAGGCCCGAGGGGTTGAAGATCCGAGTCTGGGCGCCAAAGTGTTCGAGCAATCTGGCCGCTTCCTCTACCAGCAGGCGGCTGAACGAGCGTTCCCGCGTCGAACCGTATAACAACAGGATGCGTGGTTTGTGCGGGCTAGCGGGTTGCACGGTTTTGGCAGAAATCAATGTGGTGTCGAGATTGGGCAGTGTGTCGCTCATGGTGGCTCCGGTTACAGGGTGCTGATACGGTCGAGTTCGCGTTTAAGTGCCGCGGGCTCAAGCCGGGTAAAGGGCAGGGCGAAAAAGGCCCGGCAGCGCGTTTCGATGTGCGCCAGGGTGGCGTGGAACGCGGCGGTTACGGTCGCCTCGTCACCCTTGACCTCTGAAGGGTCTGCCAACCCCCAGTGGGCTTTGATGGCCGGGCCGAAATACACCGGGCACGCCTCAGCGGCGGCCTTGTCGCAGACGGTGATGACAATATCCGGCGGGTTGTCTTCGTAGGCGTCATTGCCCTTGCTGCTCAGGCCGTCTATGCCGATACCGGCTTCTTGCAGGGTGACCAGGCTGCGGGGCAACACCTGCCCCCGGGGAAAGCTGCCCGTACTGATGGCCTGGAACCCTGGTGGCGCCAGATGGTTGAACATGGCTTCGGACAGAATGCTGCGACAGCTATTGGCGGTACACATAAACAGAACACGCATGGTAGTTGCTCTTTGCGGTGGTATTAAAGGCTCAGGCGCAAAGCCAGGGCAGACAGGGTGACAAGCAGAATCGGCAGGGTCAGGATCAGCCCCACCTTGAAGTAGTAACCCCAGGTGATGCGAATGCCCTTGCGTGCCAGCACATGCAACCACAGAAGGGTGGCCAGACTGCCGATGGGGGTGATTTTCGGGCCCAGGTCGGAGCCGATGACATTGGCGTAGATCATCGCCTCGCGGATCACCCCGCTGGCATCACTGGCCTGGATTGACAGCGCGCCGAGCAAGACCCCGGGCATATTGTTCATCACCGAAGACAGCAGTGCGGCGAGCACGCCGGTGCCCAGGGTGGCGGCCCAAAGGCCGGACTCGGCCAACTGATTGAGAACCAGCGTCAGGTGGTGGGTCAGCCCGGCATTTTTCAGCCCGTACACCACCAGGTACATGCCCAGTGAGAACGTCACCACCTGCCAGGGAGCTTCGCGCAACACCCGTCGCGTTGAAATGACGTGGCTGCGCGCAGCCACAGCGAATAGCAGGGCGGCGCACACTGCAGCAATCGCGCTGACTGGAATGCCCAGTGGTTCCAGTGCAAACAGGCCTGTGAGCAGCAAGACCAGAACCCCCCAGCCGACAGCAAACGTCAACGGGTCGCGTATGGCCTTTCGTGGTTCGGGCAGCTCATCAAGACAATAGTGGCGTGGAATATCGCGGCGGAAAAACCCGTACAACACCAGCAGCGTGGCGGCGACTGCAACGCAGTTGACCGGTACCATGACCGCGGCATAGGCGCTGAAACCCAGGCCGAAGTAGTCGGCCGAGACAATATTGACCAGGTTCGACACCACCAGCGGCAGGCTGGCAGTATCGGCAATAAAGCCTGCGGCCATGACAAACGCCAGGGTTGAGGCGGCAGAAAAGCGCAAGGCGAGCAGTATCGAGATCACGATGGGGGTCAGGATCAGTGCCGCGCCGTCATTGGCAAACAGTGCCGATACACCGGCCCCCAGCAGCACGGTAAACACAAACAGGCGGCGGCCATCACCCTTGGCCCAGCGGGCCACATGCAGGGCCGCCCACTGAAAGAAACCTGCTTCGTCGAGCAACAGGCTGATGATGATCACGGCGATAAAAGTGGCCGTGGCATTCCATACAATGGCCCACACTTGGGCAATATCGTGCAGTGATACCGCCCCCGCAAGCAGTGCCACAACCGCACCGAGTGAGGCACTCCAGCCCACCCCCAGGCCCTTGGGCTGCCAGATGACCAGAACCAGAGTGACCAAAAAAATTGCGAAGGCGATAAGCATCGGACGTCTCAGCAGCAGGCAATGGTGTTGAGCGGGCGCTCGCCCATGGCAGAGAGCCGGGCACTGTCGTGCGCAAGCCACTCGGTGTTGGCCAGCAGGGTGGTTTCAAGAACGCTGCGCACCCAGTCCGGCAGTTGCGGGTTGAGGCGGTAATACACCCACTGCCCCTGGCGGCGGTCGAGCAGCAACCCGCAGCCTCGAAGCTGGGCCAGATGGCGGGAAACTTTCGGTTGGCTTTCATCCAGGGCACAGACCAGTTCGCATACACAGAGCTCGCCCTCACGGGCGATCAGCAAGGTGGCCCTGGCGCGGGTTTCATCGGACAGGCATTTGAACAGTGCGGCGGGACTGAGCATGGTGACTCTCTGTGTATACATATGGAAATTCGAATATACGGATATCCATATGTAATATCAACCTTGATCCCCCGCAAGACATGCTCGGTAAAGGTGGGAGCCGGGCTTGCCGGCGATGGCGTCGACGCGGTTTGACTGAGCCACCGCGCCGGCAAGCCCGGCTCCCACCTTTACCGAGCATGTCTTGCGGGGGATCAAGGTTGATATTACAT